>NZ_DLSO01000109.1:0-11167 GCF_002500165.1 Gordonia sp. UBA7860
TGCGGGGCATTACTGCATTCATGGGGGTGCTCGTTGGGTCCCAGTCCAACTTCGTTCTGGCCGGCCCCGTTCTGCGAGAGGTATTCGGCTCTGGTGAATTATTTGTGCGCTGTTCATGTTCTTTTGCTGCCGGTTATCTCGCATTGTCATCCGATGAAATGATTGTGGCGTGTCGATTGGTCCGCGAACTGAGACCGCATCTAGACTCGGCTCGTCGCGTGATCTCGCGCACTGCCTTCCTGAGATATTCCGACTGACTTGAACCGACGTTCCGAAACGTGCCCTATGCCTTCACATTTGCTGTCTCGCTCATGCTCGTTGCTTTCTTTTCAGCGGCTCCTTGTTCTGCCGTCGTCCGTGGGGTCGGGTGGCGCGGTCGGCTCCGCTCTCGATGAGGGAGTCCGCGGATGATCACTCGCTTGCGGATCTTGCGTGATGTCCGTATGCCGTCGCTGAGTCGCTCTGCCGGCGTCCCCGCCGACAGTGATGTGGCGCGGAGCTCGGTCGGACCGTGGTCTATATCGGCCAACGTCGTTGACGATCCGTGTGTCGACGATGCCTCTGCCCCTTCTGCCCACGACACAGGGTTGGACGAGGCTGATATCGAGTCAGATGCCGCTGCTGTGCCGGACCCTGATGTCGAGACGGCGTCCGACGTCGGCAGCTCGGATATAGGGCAGGAAGAGGCTGTCGAGAGGGTGAATTCCGCCGTGACGCCGGCCCTCAGATACCGGCGGCTGGCCGACCTCAGATATCGGCGCCGGCTTGTCACGCAGAATCCGACCGCTGGTACGGAATTGGTCGATCTTTCGGAAGGCGGTGCGCCGGAAGGCGATGCGCCGGAAGCTGATGTTCCGGACGGCGATGCCGCGCGAGCGGGCACGGCCGAGGTGTCGGTGGACTCGCATTCCGTCGAGCTCGCTCCAGCGAACGCAGCGAATGCGACGAGTGCGCCCGAGGGGCGGGAGCAAGCCGCACCACCGTTGGGTGCCGGACGAATCCGACGCGTTCCCGCGCTCGACGGATTACGCGGTATCGCGGTGCTTGTCGTCGTGCTCTACCACTTCTTCGGTGCGGCCGTGCCGGGCGGTTACCTCGGCGTCGACATCTTCTTCGTGCTGTCGGGTTTTCTCATCACGTCTCTGCTGGTGCGTGAGTACGGTGCCTCGGAACGTATTTCGTTGTCGCGATTCTGGACGCGTCGCGCGCGCCGCATTCTTCCCGCAGCACTTGCTGTGTTGGTGGTCTCCGTTGCTGTCGCTGGTGTGTTGGGTGGCGACATCGCGGTACAACTAGTGCCGCAGTTCGTCGGATCTGCGTTTTTCGTCAATAACTGGGTGCAGATTTCTCAGTCACATAGCTACTTCGCGAACACGACGCCGCAGATCTTCATGCATTACTGGTCGCTGGCGATCGAGGAACAGTTCTACGTCGTGTGGCCATTGCTGTTCGTGGCGATCATGGCGGCTGCGCGCGCGTTGCCGATGCGTCGACGCCTCTGGGTCGCAGCCGGGGTGGCCACTGTGCTGGCGGTGGGATCGGTCGTGGCGATGTGGCTGCTCCATGATCCCCATGCCGACCCGAGCCGGGTGTACTTCGGTACAGACACACACGCATTCGGGTTGTTGGTCGGGGTGATCCTGGCGCTTCTCGTGACGGCGCCGTCGCCCGCAGCACCCGATTCGTGGCCGCGGTTGGTGCCTGAGCGTGTCGTCGACCTGCTCGGCGCTACTCTCGCCCCGGTCGGTTTCCTCGCTCTGGTGGTGCTTTTCCTGGTGCTACCGGATACGTCGTCGTTCACGTATCAGGGCGGGCTGCTGCTGGCGTGCATTCTGGCCGCGGGGATCGTGCTCGATGCGATCCGGGGAAGAGGTCGCGTTCACCGACTGATGTGTCGTCAGCCGTTGCGGTACCTCGGTACACGGTCGTTCAGCATCTACCTGTGGCACTGGCCTGTCGTGGTGGTGCTGCGGCAGCTTTTCCATGCTGACCGAGTTCACTCGGGGACTCTGCCCGTATGGGTGATCGGACTCATCGCTGCCGTCCTGACGCTGGCGCTCTCCGAGGCGTCGTTCCGGTGGATCGAAACCCCGTTCCATCGCTTGGGTCTGCGTGGCGTCCTGAACTTGCTTGGTTCGCGCCAACGCACTGCTGCGCCTGCCCTTGCACTCGCCGCTGCCCTCGCTGTTGCTCTGTTCGCTGGTTCCGCACTGGGCACCAGCCCGGCAAAGTCACAGCTCGAGGAGCAACTCGACCAGCTTGCGCAGATGCAGAAGGCCAACGCCGCCGCGCTGCGGCACGCACCTCCTCCTCCGCCCGCGGCACCCGTTCCGACGCTTCCGCTCGGCGGTGAGATCACCGGAATCGGTGACTCGGTGATGCTGGCGTCGTCGATGGCGCTGACCAACCGGTTCCCGGGCATGTACATCGACGCGGAGGTCTCGCGCCACTACACCGGTGGCGAACCGATCATCGAGAACCTCGCCGCCGCCCGTCAGCTACGCAAATTCGTCGTCCTCGGGTTCGGTACCAACGGCCAGGCGTTCGACGGACAACTCGACCGCATCCTCGGCGAGATCGGACCAGGCCACCAGATCGTATTGCTGGTGCCGTACGGCCCGGTCGACGGTATCCCGCAGGCGGCTCGCCAGGTTCTGCAGTACGCGCCGCGGCACCCGAACGTCTACCTGGCGCCGTGGTGCCAGGCTGCCGCAAGTCACCAGCAGCTTCTCGGCGCCGACGGAGTGCATCCGTTCGGGCCAGGCACCTTCCTGTATGCCGATGCCGTCACCCAGGGGCTGCGGCAGGCAGTCACAGGAAAGCGTGATCTCAGTATCTCCTGCCCGATCTGACGGTATCTCCCGTCGCGTCCGAGGCGCGATCGAACCTGGGTCAGCCGGTGATCCATCGGCTGGCGGGGAGATAGCCTGCGACACCCTGCGGGTAGGCGCGGGCCAGAGCGTCGGCGAATCGGCGATTGCGATCGGCGGTACCGGCGGCCGTGTAGTGAATTCCGTCGGAGGCGAACTCGTTCGCTGGTGCACTGCCTGCCCAGTCGTAGACGGCAAGATTCGGGTAGCGCGCGAGTGCGGCGCGTAGTGCTGTGTTGAATGTTGCCATCGCCGCGGGGCCGAATGCCTGGTTCTTCGGATTCGACGTCGTGACCGTCGGCCACAACACGGGTTGACCCTTCAACGCGGACATGATGCGGTCGATCCGCGCGTCGGCGCTCACCGTGCTGCCGGATGAGATCGCCCCGGCGTCGTTGATGCCCATCGCGATCACCCAGCAGCCTTTCGAGCCAGAGCTGAGCAGTCCGGCGACTGCCTTCTCGGCGTCGGTCCCCGGACCTCCGACGACTGCTCGTCCGCTCAGCGCGTCGACCTTCACCGACGTCGCCCCGACTCGCCGGTACTGCGCCGACGCGGTGTCACTCGGACTCGGCAATGCCGATGCCTTGTCTGCGTTGACCGACGTCGAGTCGCCAACCTGGACGACCGAGGTGCAACGCGACGTCCCGTTGCCCGGTGAGGGCACCTTCGGGATGATGTCGCCGAGCCCCAGCTCCGACGATGAGCTGGGAAGCCCGGAGTCGGACAACAGGGAGTTGGCGAGCCCGCCCAACGCGCCGGCGATGTCATCTACGGGAGCGGCAGACGCGAAGGCCGGCGCACTCATTCCTGAGGCCACCACGACGCCCAGAGCGATCATGCCAAGGCGCTTGGATGCCGACCGAGAGGCCGTGCTCGACGAGAACTTGCGAACAACTTTAGTCACAGTAGTAACACTGAACACTTCTGTCCCATAAGCCGCAACCGCTGAAGGCAAAGTGTCATCGGCGCGTGATGTTCTCATCGATCGAGCGTGGTGACGAACCGGTTCAGTTCGAACCGGCACCGAGCGGTGCTCGGCTCCCGACCGTGACGACTTTCGCGGCGTCGTCCCGAGAGGCGATCGTCTCCGTCTGCGGGGCTCTTGGCGCGGCGTTGGTAGGTGCCTTCCTGGCAAGGACCGTGCTCAGCGCTGCGCGGAGAGTGGAGACCGGATCGTCGACCATCGCCAAGCTGCGCCACGCGACGTGATGGTCGGGTCGGACGAGGAGCGCACCATCGGCGCCGACCTCGCGCTGCTGTGTCCATTCCCGCAGGACGTCGTGGTACTCACAACCGACGCCGACGGCGCGGACGTCGAGTTCGATCCCGAATTCCTGTGCCACCTGTGCCGCCGCGGCACGCCAGTCATCGCCGTTCTCTCCGATGATCAGTGTGAGCGCACCGTGTCCCGTGATGTCGACGGTCGAGACGCGGCGTCGACCCTGCTCGACCCACGCGTGGGGCAGGCGCGCTCCCGGATGTGTCGTCGGCTGGTAGTAGAGCTCTGCGTCGCGGACGTTCTCGGGGTAATCGGTGCCGTCGTCGACGATGCACGTCGACGAATAGCGTTGTCCCAGTTCCACTCCGTGCGCGTTGAACTGATAGTTCTGCAGCGCGACGGCACTGTCGAGTTCGCGGCGTCGCTGCGCGCCGCGCTCGGTTCCGGAGAACAACTCGTCGAGCATCTTCCAACCGTCCTCCGCGGACTGTCCGGGCTCGAAGCCCAGGGCTTGCGAGATCGGCAGCATGTTGCGCACGCTCTCCATCGCGCGATCAACGACCTGTTCTCCGACGGGTTGGCGCTCCTGGGTGTAGGTGTCGAGGAGTGTCGGTTCGGCGTCGCCACGCAGCACCATCGCGAGCTTCCACGCGAGGTTGAAGGAGTCCTGCACCGACGTGTTGGTGCCTAGACCGTTCGCAGGCGGGTGCCGGTGAGCGGCGTCGCCTGCGAGGAAGACTCGACCCTTGCTGAACGTGTCGGCGATGACGTGGTTGATCTGCCATTTGCTGACGGCCTTGATCCGGATGTCGATGGAGTCGTCGCCGATGGTGGTGCGGGCCCGCTCGATGACCGCCTCCTCGGACGTGTCGGGTTCGCCGTCCTCGGGGTTGTACATGCACAGCAGCACCCATTCCGTCCACGGCTTCACGCAGATCCATGTGCCGCTGCCGACCCAGTAGTCGTTGCCGGGCTGCGCCATCCAGTAGAGCGTTCCAGGGCGATGGGCAGTGTACTGGGAGAGGTCTGCGTCGAGCCAGATGTTCATGGCGGCACCGAGGCCCATCTCTCCGCGCAGCGGAAACTCCAGCTGCTGCGCGACCGTCGAACGGCCGCCGTCGGCGCCGATCACATACTTCGCGCGTATCCGATACTCGGCGCCTGTCGTGCGTTCGCGCACGATGGCATCGACGTGATCGCCGGTGTCGGTCAGCGAGACGGCCTCCGTGTTGAACCTGATCTCCGCGCCGAACTCACGCGCCGCCTGCAGCAGTATCGGTTCGAGGATGTGTTGCGGAATGTTGCACATCTCCGTCGGACTCGATACCTCGTAGTCGGCGTGCCGCAGCGTCCCCGAGCCCCATGACTTCAGCCGGGCGATCTCGGTGCCCGCGAAGCTTGTCGCCCAGACGTTGTTGCCCATGTACTCGTTCGGCACGGCTGCGGCCCGCACGCGGTCGTCGATGCCTAGGTCGCGGAAGACCTCCATCGCACCCTGATTGGTGATGTGGGCGCGTGGTGAGTTCGCGGTGCCGGAGTAGCGGCTGACGGTCAGAGCCCTGACGCCGTACTCGGCGAGCAGTGCTGCTGCGGTCAGGCCTGCCGGCCCTGCGCCGACGATGAGGACATCTGTGGTGACGGTTTCCATCGGAGTCGACCTCCATGGTCGAAGTGCCGGCGTCGTGCCGGAGGCGTGGGAAAGGGTTGTGGATAGGGGTGGTGAGCTGCGTGTGCAGCGGGGCGGCCGGCCCTCAGGTGGCCGAGTGTGCGCCGGTCATCATCGCGGCCAGGTCTTCGGGAGCGAGGAAGCTCGGCGGAGGTGGCGGTCCCCAATTGAACAGTCCGCGAGCGCCTTCGAGATCTTCCGGCGTCCACAGCGCATCGTCGGGGATGCAATCCATGTCGGAGTAGTACTCGGAGAAGTTGCCTGCCGGATCCTTCAGATACCAGAAGAAGTTCGAGCCCGCGTGGTGTCGGCCGAGCCCCCATACGTGGCGTTCGGGGTTGCCCTCGAGCATCGCCGCGGCGCCACGCCCCACGTCGTCGATATCGTCGACCTGCCATGAGGTGTGGTGCAGGTAGGTCACCGGTGAGTTCATGACGAGGATGTTGTGGTGGTCTTGTGAGCAGCGCAGGAACGACCCGTGTCCCTTGATGTGGTCGCTGATCTTGAAGCCGAGTCCGTCGACGAAGAATCGGCAGGTTGCCACGTAGTCGGTGGAACCGAGCACCGCGTGTCCGAGCTTGTGCGGCTTGATCGCGTAGTCGCGGATCACGCCGGGTGCACGGCCGTACCGTTCGATGCGGCCTGGGCCGTTGTACGGAGTCGGTTCGACACGCTGTTGATTCAGTCTCGGCAGGACTCGCACGGTGGCGCGGAGATCGGCGACCGGCTCGTGGGCGGTCACTTCGTCGCCGTGCCGTTGTGCGAGAAAGCCTTTCGAGACGAGTTCGTGGTGGATGCGGTCGATGTCGTCGAGATCGTCAGCGCCGACCGACAGTTCGAGCAGTCGACGCGTCGGCGCGGCGACGATCCGCAGCTGTTCGCCACCCTCGGTGGTCGACAACCAGCCGTCCGAGGTCGGCGTCAGTCCGAATTCCGTGTAGTAGGCGAGTGTGTCATCGACATTCGGTACGCCCATCGTGACCGATGCGAGCCTGTGCAATGGCATCGTCGATCACCGCGTCTCTGCCGTGGCGACGAAGCGCTGCTCGATCTCGCCGATGTCGGCGATCCGAGAGGTGAGGACGTCGCCGTCGGTAAGGAATCGCTGCGGCGTTCTGCCCATACCGACGCCAGATGGTGTGCCCGTGAAGATGACGTCGCCCGGGAGGAGCGGCGTGATGTGCGACAGACGCGAGACCAGTTGCGGGACAGAGAAGATCATTTCCGACGTCCGGCCCTTCTGCATCTGTTCTCCGTTGACGTCGCAACTGAGCTCGAGGTCGTCGCGGTCGGCGAACTCATCCGGCGTGACGACGACCGGTCCCATCGGGGCGTAGCCCGGGTACGACTTGCCGAGACTGAACTGCGGTGGGTGCGCGTTGAATTGGGTTTCGCGGTCGGAGATGTCCTGGCCGATGGTCAGTCCCGCCACATGATCCCAACCGTCCGCTTCGCTGACACGATGCGCCGCACGGCCGATCACCGCGACCAACTCGACCTCCCAGTCGATCTTGGGGCCCGTCAATTCGACGACGCCGACCGGGCCCGCAAGCGACGTGCGGTACTTGGTGAACACGGGCGGGAAGTCGGGGACGTCGTACTTCGACTCCGCTGCGTGCTCGGCGTAGTTGAGGCCGATGGCGAAGACCTGCGCGGGCTCGGGAATCGGATTCTCCAGCGTGGCGTCGAAGACGCTGCCGTTGGTGGGGTCGATGTCACGGGCCCAGGCGGCGAAATCGTCCCAGGCGTCGTAGATCGCGGTGATCGACGGACCGAATCGTCCATCACTGGCCTTGGCGACGTCGATTGCCAGCCGGTGTCCGCTGTCGACCAGCACAGCGCGCTTCTCGAGAACTCCCAGACGCATGATCGCTCACTTCCTCGTATTGCTGCGCATCGATGCCAGGAGGTGATCGGTGTCACAGTCACTGATCTCTGGTCTACTCGCTCATATTCGTCAGTGCAAGATATTTTCGAAAATATGTCGATCAGGCACTGATCTGGACAAAGTGGGCTATGGTTGTGACCATGGCAACAGCGAAGGCGAAGCAGACGCGAGGCGACCTCGTCTACGCGCAGTTGCGCGGCGAGATCCTCGGCGGCCGTTATCTGCCGGGTGACCGACTGAAGTTCGGAGTGCTTGCCGCGGAATGTGATGCGAGCATGAGCGTGATTCGTGAGGCACTCACTCGCTTGTCGCTCGAGGGGCTTGTCACCAACGAACCCAACGTCGGTTACGCGGTCACCGAGATTTCCATTCCTCGTCTACGTGAGCTGACCGACGCGCGCCTCGAACTCGAGGGACTGGTGTTCGGCCGTGCCATCGGCGACGGCGACCTCGCCTGGGAGTCATCGGTCGTCGCTGCTCATCACCGGATGGTCGGTACGCGCTATCTCACCGACGACGATCCGGTCCGCGTGACCGATGACTGGGCCTTGGCGCACGCGGCGTTTCACCGCGCACTGCTCGACGGATGCGGGAACAAGAAGCTCCTACAGTTGGCCAACGGGCTGCGCGACGAGGCCGAGCTCTACCGCCGGTGGTCGCAGCCCCTTGGTCGGGAGAAGAATCGCGATCTCGACGGTGAGCATCGTCGAATGATGGAGTTGGCGCTCGCGCGCGACGCCGACGGCGCAGTGACCGCGCTGCGCGATCACATCGCGCACACCACGGAGTTGCTCGTCGAGAGCGACATCGCCGTGCACAGCGCCGTCACCATGTGACCGCTCTCGAAACCTAGCCGCTGTCTGCGTTCGACGAGACGGGCAGCGAGCGGGGAAGTGTTTCGCCCCGGAAGAACGCCGGCTGTCGCATGCGTAGGTAGAGCATCACGAAGAGTCCGAGCACCAGCAATCCGAAACCGATGTAGAAGACAAGTCCGACGCCGAATATCGAAGCGCCACTCCCGTTGTCGGGATTCATGCTCTCGCCGACCGAGATGACGAACACCACGATCAGTGCGGCACCGCCCAACAGCGGGAACAAGAACTTGAAGAAGAAGTTGTGCACGGATGAGAAGAGCTCGCGACGGAAGTACCAGACACACGCGAACGCCGTGATGCCGTAGTACCAGCAGATCATGATGCCCAGCGCTGCGATGGTGTCGATCAGAGTGCGCTCGGATAGGAGTGTCACCGCCGTGTAGAAGACCGCTGTGACGATGCCGGCGACGAGCGCCGCGAACGACGGTGACAGAAAGCGCGGGCTGATCTCGGAGAACTTCTTCGGGAAAGCTCCGTAGCTGCCCATGGCGAGCATGGTGCGTGCGACCGGCAGGAAGGTTGTCTGCAGGCTGGCGATCGACGAGACCAGGATTGCGGCGAACAGCAGGACGCCGCCCCATCGTCCGAGGATCGGATCGGCCAGTGCGCCAAAGACATTCTCGGCGTTGTTCTCGTTACCCAACCCGACCCCGTCGGTGCCAACGCCCGCATACATCATCACCGCGACCGCCACGAGTAGATAGGTGAGCAGGATCGACATCACGCACAGCAGCCCGGCACGCCCCGGGGTGCGTGTGGGATCTTTGGATTCCTCGCCGAGCGTGAGGCAGGTGTCCCACCCCCAGAAGGCGAAGATCGATCCGGTGAGCCCGACCGCGAACGCGGAGATGGTCAGTCCGGTAAAGGGATTGAACCAGTCGATGTCGAAATGCAGTCCCGCGGGCGCGGATCCGTCGGCGACCTTGACGAACGCGATGATTGCGAACGCGAACAACACGATGAGCTGAAAACCGACCAGCACGTACTGAAGTCGTTCGCTCGTGGTGATCCCGCGCATCGACACCCACGTGGCTATCGCGAGGAGCACCAGCGTCGTCAGGATGTTCACGAGCTTGTTGGTGCCGAGATCTGCGATCGACGGCTTGTCGAAGATCTGGGCGATGATCAGGTAGAAGAACTGCACGCCGATCGCCGCGAGATTCGACAACACGATGATGGTCGCGACGACCATGCCCCAGCCGCACATCCAGCCCACGTACGGCCCAAACGCCTTGGTGAACCAGGTGAACGACGCTCCGCAGTCGGGGGTGTCGGAGTTGAGTTCCCGGTAGGCGTAGGCGGTGAGGAACATCGGGATGAAACCGGCGATGAAGATCGCGGGCATCTTGAGGCCGACCGCCGCGACGATCAGTCCGATGCTCGCGGTGAGCGTGTAGCCGGGGGCCACCGTCGAAATCCCGAGGATGGCTCCCGAGAACACTCCGACTTTCCCCGACGCGAGTCCCTTGCTGTTCGTTTCGATGGTGACAGGGTTCGACGTGGCGGGGTTCGACGTGGCGGGGTCCGACGCGCCTGGGTCGGACGTGCTCGGGTGGGACGTGTTCGGGTCGGACGGCGCAGGGTCGGGCGATTCGGTTGGCGACGATGGGGACGAACTCATCTCTGCAGATCTCCGGTGTCAGGCGCCGCGGGGGACGACGATCATGGGAACGGCGAGCACCCGCAGCATCTTGGCCGCGGTGGACCCGAGGAACAGGTGGAATGGCTGTGCGAGCCGGCTCGAACCGACATAGATGAGGTCGCCCGGTTCCCAATCCAGCGACGCCGCAGCGTCTTCGACGGTCTTGCCGGTCGCGATGGCGGTGGTGACCGGATGCCCGTCCGGCAGGTCGGCGCGCGCCGCGGCGACGGTGCGCTCGAGGTGCTCGTTCACCACGCGGCGGGCCTCGGAATCCTTTGTGGGATCGCTCGAGAGGCCGTCGTCGACGGGCAGCAGCGACAACAATCGGAGCGGTACGTCGGCGGCCGTGCACGCCCGCGTCGCCGCCTGTAACAGCGCTTCGACACCCGGTCGTCGACCCACCGCGCACGTGATGCGCGTAACCGGCGAGACGATTTCGCGTAGGCCCCGGGGAGTCACCGCAACCGGGGTGGCCGAGGTGTGCACGAGATCGGTCACAACGGAACCGAGCGTGTGACGCCCGAGGATTCCGCCTCCTGACCCGCCGACGACGATCATCGACGAGTCCAGCCGTGTCGCCTCGATCGACAGGCCCTCGGCGGCGTTCTCATACTCGGCGACATAGCCTTCGCCGTCGACACCGTCGGGCAGTGTGCGCAGCGCTTCGTCGAGCCAGGTTGCGGCCTGTCTGTCCAGGATCTCCTGGAAGTCGCCCGGCGCCACGGCCTGTTCGGCTGGTGTGGACGGCGGCACCACCAGACAGATTTTCAGGTCGGCGTCGAAGGATTGGGCCAACTGTGCGCCCAAGGCCAGTGCATCCTCGCCGCCGGGGGTTGCGAGGTAGGCGACCAGCAGGTTGGGCCTGGGGTTGGTCATGGTGGTGCGCTCCGTTCGGTCGGCTCGGGAGGGGTGGCGCCAGCAGGGTACGAGCGGTTCGAAATTCACGGCAGTGGACTCACTGTGCGCTGGGCCACTTCCGGACGCACTGGCCAGAATGTCCTGCG
>NZ_DLSO01000109.1:11401-16612 GCF_002500165.1 Gordonia sp. UBA7860
CGCAGGACATTCTGGCCAGTGAAACGGAGGGACTCGACGACTCGTCAGCTCAGGTGGTGGACCTCCTGCAGGTCGTAGACGGGGGTGTCGATGCCCTCGAAACGCGCCTTGAGTTGCAGCGCGAGGTACAGCGAGTAGTGGCGGGACTGGTGCAGGTTGCCGCCGTGGAACCACAGGCCCGGCTGTTGGGTCGGCTTCCACATGTTGCGTTGCTCGCCCTCCCATGGCCCGGGGTCCTTGGTGGTGTCGGAGCCGAGTCCCCACACCTTGCCCACCCGATCGGCGACATCCTGACCGATCAGGTCGGCCGCCCATCCGTTCATCGAGCCGTACCCGGTTGCGTAGACCACGACGTCTGCCGGAAGCTCTGTGCCGTCGGCGAGCACCACGGAGTTCTCGGTGAGGTGATCGACCTGTCCGTGAGCGAGCTTGATGGTGCCGTCGGCGACCAGCTCGCACGCACCGACGTCAATGTAGTAGCCCGAGCCGCGACGCAGGTACTTCATGAACAGTCCCGAGTCGTCGTCGCCGAAGTCGAGGTCGAATCCCGCAGCTTCAAGCCGAGCGTAGAAGTCCTTGTCGCGCTCACGGATCTGGTCGTAGAGCGGGATCTGGAACTCGTGCATGATCCGGTAGGGCAGCGAGGCGAACGTGAGGTCGGCCTTCTTCGTCGTCATGCCCGACGCCACTGCCTGCTCGCTGTAGAGCGCACCGAGGCCGATCTCCATGAGTGAGTCCGACTTCACGATGTGTGTCGACGATCGCTGGATCATCGTGGTGTCGATCCCGTTCTCCACCAACGCTTTACAGATGTCGTGTGCCGAGTTGTTGGCACCGACCACGACGACGCGTTTGCCCGCGAAGCCGTCGGGTCCCGGGTGCTGACTCGAGTGGTGCTGCTCGCCTGCGAACACGTCCTGGCCGGGGAAGGACGGGACGTTGGGCTTGCCCGACATTCCGGTCGCGAGGACGAGCTGGGTCGGGGTGAGTGTGAGGTGCTCCCCGTCGCGATCGACCTCGACGGTCCAGTGTCCGGTCTGTTCGTCGTAGCTCGCCGACGTGCAGGTTGTCTTCGACCAGTAGGGAACCTCCATGACGCGCGTATAGAACTCGAGCCAGTCGCCGATCTTGTCCTTGGGTGCGAATACGGGCCAGTTCTCGGGGAAGGGGAGGTAGGGCAGGTGGTCGTACCAGACCGGGTCGTGCAGGCACAGCGTCTTGTACCGTCCGCGCCACTGGTCGCCCGGTCGGTCGTGACTGTCCACGACGATCGACGGAACGCCGAGTTGCCGCAGCCGCGCTCCGAGCGCGATGCCACCCTGGCCGCCGCCGACGACGAGCACGTATGGCTGGCTCGACCGACCGAGCTCCGCCTCCTCGGCCTCGCGGCGTTCGGCCCACGACCGCGCGTCGGGCTCGGAGCCGTGAACCGCGCCCAGCACCCTGCTCGCGCCGCGGCGCTCCTCGTGCCCCTTCAGTTCCTGGAGGGTGGTGAGCAGTGTCCAGGCCTCGTCGCGGTCGTCGCCGTCGGCCGCCTGTCGGAGCCGCAGCATGCCTTCGCCGCGACCCGTTGCGGTCTCGAACTCGAGAAACGCGGTCACGACGCCGTCGTCCTCGGTGGGGGTCTCGGTTGCGGCGAACGACTCCGGGGCGGTGTCGTCGAGGCGCGCTGTGAGCATGTCCGCGAGCTGTTCGCGGCCCTCGACTGTTTTGAGATTCCACGTGAAGGCCACGAGGTCACGCCAGTAGCAGTCGGTCGCGAACATCGAGGTCACCGCGGCGATGTCGCGTGATCGAAGTGCCGATTCGAAGTCGGCGAGCCAGCGGTCGACGCGTTCGGCCGGTGTCCGATGGGTCGTCTCGTCTCGTCCGGTGGTCGGTGTGGACGTCTGGGGTTCAAGCGTCTGAGTCATTGCTTCTCCTCATCTCTGCCGGTCCGTTGGGCCCGGCGGGTGTGATGCACAGCACACTCGGGAGTGGGTGGGGTGAGCAAGGGTTGCACCAGGTTGCATCCGCGGGGTTCTTTGCGGTCCGACTGTGATCGGGAGCACAATCTCTGGTGATGACCGCTACATCACCAGCCAGAGCGGGCGAGCCCGCAGTCGGCGCGGGCGACGACCCGCGGCACTATGCCGCCGTCCTCGCAGCCGTGTACGACGCCGCGATGTCGGGCAACCGCCCGCCCGCGCGTCCGCGCGACGTGATCGGCGAGTCGTGGCGACGAGTCCTGCACGCGGGTGTCGACCCGGAGCGCGGCAGCGCGGAGAATCTCATCGGTGCCGCAGACCTCGAGGCGCGTCGCGCACAGTCGCCGCTGGCACTCGTTCTCGACGATCTGACCGGCGGACTCGACGCCGTGATCGCCGACGGCGACAACATCCTCGTGATCGCCGACGCCGCGGGACACGTCCTCTGGCGCGGAGGTCAGACCCGCGTGCTGCACCGGGCAGATCGTCTCGGATTCGTCGAGGGAGCAGATTGGGGAGAGCGGTCCGTCGGCACCAACGCCATCGGAACCGCGTTGATGTCCGGAGGTCCCGTTCAGGTCTTCTCCGCCGAGCACTTCGTTCGAACGCACCACACGTGGACGTGTACGGGTGCGCCGATCCGCGACCCGAGAACGGATGCGGTGCTCGGCGTCGTCGACGTCAGTGGCCCTGCCGCAACCATTCATCCGACGACGCTGGCACTGGTGAGTGCCGTCGCGAAACTCGCCGAATCTCAACTGCGCGAACATCATCGACGCAGGCTTGACGAGCTGAGGGCGATCGCCGCTCCGATCCTCGCGCGCTCATCCGGGCCTGCGCTCGCCGTCGACGCCGATGGCTGGGTCGCGGCGGTCGACTCGATTGCACCGTGCTCGCGACTGGCACTACCGCGAAGCCCGCAGCCCGGGCGCGCGTGGTTGCACGCGCTCGGCGCGTGCGAGTTCGAACCGTTGCCCGGTGGATGGCTCGTGCGCGTCGCCGACGACCGCGGCCCCACGGCGACACTCGTCGAACTCGATCTCGCAGGCGACCACCCGCCGACAGTGCGGGTCTCGGGCGCGACGGGCTCGTGGACCCACCGTCCGTCGCCGCGGCACGCGGAGATTCTGGCCTTGCTCGCCGCCCACCCCGACGGGTTGAGTGCAGCCGCGATGTCGGAGCAACTCTTCGGCACCAACGACCGCACCGTGACCGTGCGTGCCGAGATGTCGCGTCTGCGAAGGAGTCTCGGCGGCGTGCTCAGCGCGAATCCGTACCGATTCGCCCCAGGCGTCGACATCACGTCTGTCGACGACTCGGCGCGGTCACTCGACCGGTGAATCCTCGACCCGTGAACCTCCGCGGGTTACGGTCGGGGCGTGACGGTTTCGCATGTGGACGGCTACCTGCGCAAGATCATGGACGATTGTGTCGACGATCGGGCGGGGGAGGTGGCCGACTACATCCCCGAGCTCGCGGCCGTCGATCCAGAGGGGTATGGGTTGTCGGTGGCCATGCACGACGGTTACCTCTACTCACTCGGTGACGCGGACACCTCGTTCACGATCCAGTCGGTGTCCAAGCCGCTGACCTACGCCATGGCGCTGAGTCGCCTGGGGCCGGCCGAGGTGGATGCGAAGATCGGCGTCGAACCGTCGGGTGAGGCGTTCAACCAGATCAGTGTCGACTCGCGGCGTCGGCCCAAGAACCCCATGATCAACGCGGGTGCGATCGTCGCGTCGTCGTTGCTCCTGCCGCCGGTTCGCGACGTCGGCCCCGAGGTCGTGGAGACGACTTTCGCCGAGATCCTCGCCTTCTACTCGTCGTGTGCCGGACGTCAGTTGACGCTCAACGAGAGAGTCTTCGAATCCGAGGCCGCGACCGGGTCGAGAAACCGCGCGATCGCCTACATGCTCGACAGCTTCGGAGCGCTCGACACACATCCTGACGCCGCGATCGCGCTCTACTTCCGTCAATGTGCCGTCCAGGTGAACACCGACGACCTCGCGGTGATGGGCACGACGATTGCGTGCGGCGGAGCCAACCCGCGCACCGGACGGCGGGTGTTCAGTCAGGAGGTCGCACAACGGGTGCTGAGCGTGATGACCACCTGCGGTATGTACGACGCCGCCGGCGACTGGGTCACCGCGGTCGGAATGCCCGCCAAAAGCGGTGTCGGAGGCGGCATTCTGGCGGTGTTGCCCGGGCAGTTGGGCATCGGTGTCTACTCGCCGCGGCTCGACGAGCACGGCAACAGCGTGCGTGGGGTCGACACCTGCGAGCACCTCTCCACCGATCTCGGGTTGCACATGTTCAACGTCACCCGTGAGAGTAGGGTCACGATCAGGGCGACGTACGACATCACGGACTTTCCCGTCGGCGACGACTGGTCCGAGGAGGAGCGCGGCTTCTTGCGGACCTGTCGCGACCGCGTTCGGGTCTACGAGTTGCAGGGCGACTTGACGTTCGGCAGTGCGGAGAGCGCATTGCGTCGCGTCGAGGAGGAGATAGATCGTGTCGACGTGGTGATCATCGAGATCTCGCGGGTCGGCGTGATCGACCCGGTCGCGCGCACGATGATGCTCGCGGTCAAACGCACGGCCGACGACAACGGCAAGCGCGTTGTGCTCGTCGACCCCGACGGCGAGGTGCGCGCGAGCGTCGAGCGTCATCGCGCCGACAGCGTCGTCCCCAACCTCGCCGTCCCGGAGCAACTGCAGGGACTCGACCCGACGCTCCCGCACGTCCATCCGTCCATGGCAGACGCCGTCGACGACGCCGAGCGGTTCCTGCTCAAGCTGTATCGGAACGCCTGACCACGGTGCGTCCTCCCGGTGCCGTGGCTCGCCGGGGGTCGGGGGTCGCCTCAGCCGTTGCGCGCGACCGATAAGCTGCCCGGTGTGCGTCTGGTGATCGCGGAATGCCAAGTGGACTACGTCGGCCGACTGACGGCTCATCTCCCCATGGCCAAACGGTTGCTGCTCATCAAGGCCGACGGCTCGGTGAGCGTGCATGCCGACGACCGCGCCTACAAACCGCTGAATTGGATGAGTCCGCCCTGCTGGTTGACCGAGGCGCAGGTCCCCGACGAGGTCGCAGCGCTGCATGAGTCTGTCGAGGCGTACTGGGTGGTGACCAACAAGGCCGGCGAGGAGCTGCGCATCACGCTCGCGTCGATAGAGCACGACTCGTCGCATGAACTGGGCATCGATCCCGGCCTGGTCAAGGACGGCGTCGAGGCGCA
>NZ_DLSO01000069.1:0-16625 GCF_002500165.1 Gordonia sp. UBA7860
ACCTCCACCATAAGACCGTCGAGCTCTGCGGTAACGGAGATCTGACACGAGAGCCGGCTTTCGGGTCGCCGTTCACTCCCCGCGTAGTCGAGCATGTCGTCCTCCTCGTCGAAAGCGACGGTACCGCCGCTGCCGCGCCGCAGTCGGGGTCGACATAGACGTGGCAGGTCGCGCACATCGCGTTCCCGCCACACTCGGCGATGATTCCCTCGACGCCTTGGGCAACCGCGGCCCGCATGACGGACGAGCCCTCCGGTGCGTCGACTACCCATTCCGCACCCTCGAACGAGAACGTGATCTTTGCCATCGCCCTCACCTCGCGTGAACACGAACCGGCAGCGACTCGAGGCTGCGGATCAGATTGTTCTTGTGCCGACGGACCTCTCCCGCTGGCTCGATCCGGTCGACCCGCATGGCGAGCTCGGTCCACAGTGCGGTCATCTCCATGTTCGACAACGGCTTTCCCATGCACGTGTGCGGACCGTAGCCGAAGGCGAGGGTGTCGCGCGGGTTGCGACGGATATCGAACCGCATGGGATCGGGTTAGTACCGCTCATCGGTGTTGCCGGCCGCGTACGAATGCAGCACGCGTGTGCCCTCCGGGATGAGGATGTCGTCAAGTTCGTCGTCACGGGTGGTGACGCGGGTGAACCACTGGACTACCGAAGCGATCAGGACGCCCTCCAGGATCGTCGAGGGAATAGGGCTCGGGTCGTCGCGCATGAGGGCCCATTGATCCGGGTTGTCGACGAACTGCTTCATCGTGTTGCCCAGCGACCCGGCGGTGGTGCCGAGTCCGGCGGTGAGGTACGCGGCGATTCTCTGCGAGGCCCGTGAGTGCACCTTCGGTACCGTTGACGAACAGATCAGTGAACTCGGCGGGCGTGAAATCGCAGCTGTAGACGACGGGTGATCGACCCTCCACGTCATGCACGTCGATCGTTCCGAGGTGATGTGTCAGCGCCAGATCGCCGCTGACAACCCGGTATTGGAACCGACGAAGATCGGAGTCGTTGGTGACGATCTCCTCGAACAGCTTCACTCCACCCTGGAGAACGACGGCGCGGTGATTGTCGTCGGTCATCTCCGACTCCTCGACCACGGGAAAACACTCGCTGATCGTTCCTGCGTCGGTGACGACCTTCCAGACGTCATCCGCCGAGCGGTCGATCAGTACAGCTGTCCGAACCGTTGTCATTTCATTTCCTTTCTTGGCGCACCGTTGTGCGACGTTTTTGGGCACGACGAATAGACCCGATATTTGCTCCGGGGAGTGCGGTGATGGCTCAGTACGGGAGCGCGGTATTGTTCAACGTCGTAGTGTTTCCGAAGGAAAAATACCGAACATTCGTCGATAGTGGGCAGAGAATCGACCGAGATGACCGAAGCCCCAGCGGGAGGCGACCTCGGCGACAAGCGTGGTTGCGGGGCTTGCGAGCAATTCGGCGTGGACCCGGCGCAATCGGGCATTGCGGATGTACTCCGACGGCGTCACACCGAAATATTCGACAAATCCGCGCTGGATGGTCCGGACGCCGAGGCCGGTCTCGGCGGCCAGTTCGGTCAACGGAATCGGACCACTGAGACGTTCTGCGATGCGGTCACGTACCAACTGGATCGACGCGGGCGGGGCCGCGGCCTCCGCGCTGTGCAGTTGCTCGGAGAACTGATGGCGAGGGGCCAGGAGGAATCCCGACATCAGCGCATGCGACAACGACTCGGCGACGATCGGCAACGAGAGCAGTCCTCGACCTCGCGGAACGTAGCCGATTCGGTGTCGAACCGGGAAACCGGCGTGAGCGGGTACGCAGTGGGCTGCAATCGTTCGGTCCTTCCGCTCCGGCTGTGTACTCCGTGGTGTGACAGAGGGTCAGACTCGGCGCTATCGTGACCCAAACCACAGGCTGTGTCATCAAAGCTTGCTGCCTGCGCGGTGCGGTGTCTATCCCGAGCGCGCCTGACAATGATCCCGATTGCGTCAACCGCGACAAGACCTCGAGGCCCACCAACTACTCGAGTGATCACTCGGTCCACGCGCATGCAGATGTACCGGCAACGCCTCAGTGCGTGATCGCTCCTGTCATCGAGTCCCGATCCACGTCGCGGCCCTGGTCGCGGCTTGGTCCACGAGGTTCGCACGCCCGGACACTGATCGGGGGCCTACGATCACGACGACGCCGACCAACAGCCCGCGCTCGAACACCGGAACACCCGCAGCGCGGATCTCGGGATCGGCGAGCCCGTCGCTGATCGCATGGCCGCGACGTCGAATCGAGGCAACCTCACGACGGAAACCAACGGCGTCGGCCGGTCCGGCGTGAATCGCCAACAGCCGGTCGCGCTCACCGTCGTCGACGAAAGCCAGGAACGCACGCCCGGCCGCTGTCCGAAGAAGTGGCCGCGGACGGTACTCCCCGACTACCGCTTCTGCATACTCCGACACCTCACCGACGCTCCCGAGATACACGACGTCGGAGCCGACGAGCACCGCAAGCGCCACCGGCAGACCTGTGTACTCCGCCAGCGCCGCAAGCCCATCGGAGTCGATCGGCGGCGCATCGGCATGGGCCGCGATCAGCCGCAACGTCATCAGGCGCGGACCCAGACGGTACCTGCGGTCGGATCGAACCAGGTATCCACACGACACCAGGTCATCAAGCAGATCCGACGTCGACGACACGGGTGCGCCCATAGAGCGCGCAATCTCGCTCAGCGACAACGGTTTCGACGCGCGAGCGACCTCTTCCAGTACCCGGTCGGCTCGCACGACGGCGCGTTGTCCACCCACCCCGACATCTTACGTATATTCGGAAACTCACCGGCGGTGCTAGCGCGACGCGAAGATTGGAGACATGCCAACCACCACGCCTCGCGTCTCCGACATCGTCGACGGCCTGACCGCGCTCACCGGAACCGACGTCGGTCCAACGCGAATCTCCGGAGCCGACCCGATCACTTCATCACCCCACCGAATCGGCGACGCATCGGCAGCGGCGATCGCGGCGTTCGGCGCCCAGATCGCAGCGCTGGGTGACGGCCCGGAAGTATCCGTGAGTGTCTCCGACGCCGTCGACCAGTTGCGTGCCGCATACCTGACCACGATCAACGGTCAAACCACCGGATCGGTCGCAGAAGACCCAACAGCACTGCGCAACAACGACTTCTATCGCACTGCCGACGCCTGGACGTTCTTGATCACCACCTTTCCGCACCAACGCGACGCTGTCTGTTCCGTCCTGGACTGCCCGCCGATAAAGGAGCGAATCGCGCAGGCCGCTCTCACATGGAATTCCGTTGCCCTCGAAGAAGCCGTGGTTGCGGCGGGCGGCGTTGCGGCCGCAACACGAACCGCGCAACAGTGGGCCGCGTCGCCGGTGGGCATCGACGTCGCGCGACGACCGGTCATCGACCTGGAACGCATCGACGACTCCGAACCCGAATCCCTCACCGCACCACGAGAATGGCCGCCGCTGAACGGCGTTCGAGTTGTGGATATGACCCATGTGATTGCCGGCCCGGTGAGCACCGAACTACTGGCCGCTTTCGGAGCCGACGTCATGCACGTCACCCGACCCGACCTCGTCGACCCGCACCCCATGCCCGCGCTCACCGGTGGCGGAAAACGCAACGCCTACTGCGATGTTCGCGACCCGAACCAGTTGGAAGAACTCACCGATCTGATCGCCGAGGGCGACGTCTTCGTGAACGCCTACCGCGGCCTAGAGCGCCACGGCCTCGATGCCGAGCACCTCGCGCAGCGACGACCGGGCATCATCGTCGTCGAATACCACTGCTGGGGCTCCGACGGGCCGTGGGGAGATCGCGGCGGCTTCGATCAACTTGCCTGTTCAGCAACCGGTTTCAGCTTCGAAGAGGGGCGCGGAGGACCGCCTACACTACCCCCGACACACCTCCTCAACGACTATCTGGCTGCTTACCTCGGCGCGACGGGAATCGTTGCCGCACTGCGCCGTCGACAGTCCGAGGGCGGTTCATGGAGGGTGCGCGTGCGACTCGCGCGCGTGTGCACCTGGGTGCAATCTCTCGGACCGTCGGGCGCCAACTCCGACATCGACTGGGGCACACGGTCAATCGGGCTGGCGACAGTCGACGGCCCGTTCGGCCGTATCGACGAACCGGTGATCCCCATCATGTTCGACGGCAAGCCCACGCCGCGTCCGCTACCGGCTCGACCATTGGGATCTTCGCCGCTGACGTGGTGATGTGTTGCGAAGGCACCCACTGCCGTATCCATGAGTCACATATCGACTCCTGGATACGGCACTTCCGGGCAGTCCGGGCACCGCGTGAGCGTTCCCGGCCACCCCGCCTTCCGGAGAGCGCGTGCGATCTTGGCCGCCGTCGCACACGGCCTGTCGTAGACCTGGCCCCACCCCAGGCGCACCGTCTTCTGATCGGCATCCACCGCGGCGTCGAGATCGCGTTCGAGGTCGCGGTCGCGAGCCTGCGGCCCATCGTGCCCCAGGCGCCCGTCCAGTTCGACGATGAGCCCGAAGTCCTCGTACTCGACATCGCGAAACCCTTTTCGCCCCACTGACGTCGGCGCCTGCCGCACGGGTGCCGGAAGTCCGTGTGCACGTTCGATCTTCGTCAGGTAACCGTGCTCGAGAACCGAGCACGTACCGTCGCGTACGTCGCGCAGGACGCCAACGACATACTCGCGCGACGGCATCCGTGGGCGCCTCTGCAGAGCACCAAGCAGCCTGTCGGCAGTGGTTCTACGCGCTGAGACGACGTCGGCGAGGCAGGCGATCAGGCTCGTCGTCGACGACGCGTCGGCCGCCACGTCCAGCACTGCCTCCTCCAGTCGCACCCGCGGAGGCCGCAGGTGCCAGGCAACTCGCTCGTCGAGACGGGTTCCGTAATGGACGACGACGCCGGGACGTCGACGCACCCGGCGTTTCCGATCGACGACGATGTGGATGGGTTCCGCACCGATCGCATCGCCGACCGCGATCGCCGAGCGGTGACTCAGCGCCGCAGGGTAGGCCTCGAGAACTGCGACCCACGCGCGCTCTGAAGCGGTCAGGGGTCCGGTGTGGTTGACGTAGATGCCGGCCGACACCGCTACCCACTCCCTGCGGCGCACCTTGCGTCGAAGGTACGGCGCCGAGAATCCCGCCTCGATGACCTGGCGTCGCGCGATGACGCCGTCCTGTTCGTCGAGTACTGCTTCGATACGTTCTGGGTCGATACGTTCTGGGTCGGTACGTTCTAGCGATGGCCGTGGCGCCGGCAGGGCGGTCATGGACAGCAGTGTGGGCTCTCGGAGCCTCTGTACGACGCCGCGCTCCGTGATCTGTGGACACACTCGGACCGGTTCACAAACAGTGCCGTACCCAGGTGCCACCATCTGACACCTGGGTACGGCACAACTGAGGCACGACGAAACCTAGTGAGCTTCCTCGGCGTTGCGGGAGTTGGTCAGCGTGAGGGCTCCGATGCCCGCGATCACGCCGACGACGATCCCCAGCACGACATACGTGATGCTCTCCCCGTGGAAAAACGTATCGGTGAAGGCCGCGGTCCACGTCCCCTCCGGTAGGTGCGCCGCCACGAGCGTCGCGAGCATCGTGCCGACGATCGCCGTGCCGACGCTGCTGCCGACCTCCTGCGCGGTGTCGTTGAGCGCGGTGCCGATCGACGTCTGATTCTCGGGCATCGCGTCGACGAGTGCGATCGCACAGATCGTCATGACGGTCCGCAGTCCGAAGGTCATCACGACCATGAAGATCGCGATCGCGAGGTATCCGTGCGTGACACCCCAGCCGAGACCCGCGGTGCCCACTGCGAGAGCCATCGCGCCGATGAAGCAGGTCATCCGGTGACCGAAGCGGGTGATCAGTGCCTCCGACAGCGGTGTAGCGAGGAGCATCGTCGCGATCATCGGCAAGTTGGCCAGACCGGCCTTCATCGGGCTCCAGCCGTAGGCGTACTGGAAGTGCAGGATAAGCCCGAACATCACGCTCGCCATCGCGATTGCGCTGCCGACCTGGGCGATCGTCGCACCGCGCACGGTGCCGTTGCGGAACAGCGCAAGATTCAACATCGGCGCGGCACTTCGCCGTTCATGCCAGACGAATGCCGCGGCTGCGACCACCGCGCCGATGATCGACGCCAGCGTCATCGCCGACGCCCAGCCGTGGTCGACGCCGCTCGTCAGCGACCAGCAGGCGAGACCGATCGTCGCGATACTCAGCAGCGCTCCCGGGATGTCGAGCTTGTAGTCGGTGAGGTCTTCACGACGATCCGACGCGACGCCGAACCAAATGCCGATGCCGGCGATGAGCGCGATCGGCGCATTGACGACGAGCAGCCACTCCCAACGCACATGAGCAAGCGCGGAACCACCAAGGATCGGGCCGAGCACGAATCCGGCCATGCCGACGACGATCATCACGGTCATCGCGCGCATCCGCAGCGTCTTGTCGTCGAAGAGACGGAAAACCAGCGAGTTGGTGATCGGGGCCATCATCGCGGCGGCGACGCCGAGTGCGGCTCGCAGCGCGATCAGCTCACCCGTCGAGTTGACGAGGATGACCAGCAGGCTGAGCAGCCCGAACGCGGCCAAGCCGATCATCAGGACGCGGCGTCGACCGAACCTGTCGGCGATCGACCCCGCGGTGAGCAGCAGCCCACCGAAAGTAAGTGAGTACGCGCCGGTGATCCACTGCAGCGCAGTGGTGCTACTGCCGAGATCGCGACCGATGGTCGGCAGGGCGATCGAGAGCAGCGTGTTGTCGACCATCTCGACGAAGAAGGCCAGACAGAGCGCAGCGAGCGGTATAGCTGCTGCGGCGAGCGACGTATAGGTGCGCGACGATTTCTGCGCAGCGGCATCAGTGGTGGTTGCCATGACAGCACCTCCTATCAGTAGTCAGGATTTGTTGACACTGACGTTAGGGAGCCGCTCTTACACGGCCCTGCCGTCGCCTGTCGTGGGCCTGACAGTCGATAACTCCGGGTTGCGGCGACACCAATCTGTCGATAGTTTCGTAATTACGTACTTACGAACTTGAGGAGTTTCGATGCGTTCCGCTTCTTACCTCGCACTCGTTCTCGCCGTGGCCGTGGGTCTCTTCACCCCTACGTATGCCCACGCCAGGCCCCTTTCCGCCACCACCGTGTGCGCTCGGCCCGACCAGCCGGATGTCACGTCCGTGCCCGGCTGGATCGGGTACCTCGCTGCGCATCGCAGCAACTACGCGCTGACCGTCCGACCCCTCGACGGCGACCCGATCACACACAACGCCGACGTCCCGTTCCCCGCGGCGTCGTCGATCAAACTCATCCATCTCGCGGCGTACGCGCAGGCAGTTGCCGACGGCCGGCTCGACCCGGAGGCGCGTATTCCCGTCGCGGACTGGCAGCGCTGGTACATCCCGCTCGACGGCGGCGCACATGTTCGAGCGCTGGACTACCTCCGCATCCCCGCCCACGAGGGCATCCCGCTCGACCCCTCAGCCACGGTGACCTACAGCCAACTCGCCGACGTGATGATCCGCTTCTCCGACTCCGCAGCGCCCGACCTGCTTCGCAACATACTGGGCGACAACGCTTTACGCGCCGTCATGATGCGCTACGGATTCACCGGTCCGGTACCGAGCCTCTTCGACACCTACCTCGCTATCGCCAATCCGCTTCGACCACAAACTGATTCGCATCTCGAGGCGACGTCGAACGCGCTCAACGCGCTGATGACAAGCTTTGCCGACGGTTCATTCGGCCCTGGCGCAAAGCTTGCGCGCCACCACCTCGAATACCAGGGACCGATGCCCGACGGCTCGGTGCTCGGATTCAAGGGCGGCAGTCTTCCCGGGGTGATCACCGAGGTCTTCGAGTACCGCACTCCCGAAGGCGGACTCGGGACCGGCACGTTGATGGTCCGCGGAGTCTCCCGGCGCGACGTCGAAGCCGACAAGTTCACCCATCAGAAACTGCTGCTCGCAGCCATCACCGATCGCGACGTCGGACACGCGCTACGGTGCTTGGGGTGAGCAGTGATCCATCCGACGACCTCGCAGCCCGAGTCGCGCGCCTCGAAGCGGCAGTGTTCACCGCGAGCGATCACGTGGACACCGAAGAGGACTCAGCCGCCGAGGGCCGGTCAGGAATGCTCGGTTACTCGGGCAGCGTCGACCTCGCCGGACCCGTCACCTGGAACATCGCCTATTCGTCCGACGCGACGCTCGATCTCGCGCCGGAGACGACCGCCAACGTGTTCGCCGCGCTCGGCCATCCCGCACGCGTCGAGATCGTTCGCATCCTGGCACGCGGCAATGCCTCGGTCGCACATCTGCAGGAGTCGGGCGACTTCGGCACATCGGGTCAGCTCTACCACCACCTGAAGATCCTGACCGCGGCGTCGATCGTCACCAAAGTCGGTCGCAACGACTACGGGATCGCCCCGACCCATCTGGTTCCGGTGCTGATCTGTCTGCTCGCCGCAGGCGACATCGGAGGATTGCTCTGACCTACGCTGGATTTCGACGACCCACGACGATCCGAGGAGCACAATGACGCGCACCCTGCCCGATCAGTTCACCGTCCTGATGGCCCGTGAGTCCGACGGCGAAATCACCTTGGCGAGCGAGCAGCTCGACGCCACCGAACTGCCCGACGGCGAGGTGACGATCGCCGTCGACTACTCCGGCGTCAATTACAAGGACGCACTCGCTGTCACACCGCGCGGCGGCGTGGTGCGCGACTATCCCATCGTGCCGGGGATCGACCTCGCCGGCGAGGTGATCGCATCGTCGACACTCGACTTCAACCCCGGCGATCGCGTTGTGGCACATGGCGGTCCGATCGGAACCGCGCAACACGGCGGTTACGCCGCCTATGCACGGGTACCCGCTGCGCAGGTCGTACGACTCGACACTCTCTCGACGCGCGAAGCCGCCGCCATCGGCACGGCAGGCTTCACCGCGGCACTCAGTGTTGTCGCACTTCTCGACCGCGGACTGACCCCCGACGACGGCCCCGTGGTGGTCACCGGAGCCAGTGGCGGTGTCGGTTCGGTGAGTGTCGATCTGCTCAGCGCACTCGGGTTCTCGGTCACCGCGTCGAGCGGAAAGTCCGACGCCGCAGCGCTATTGACCGATCTTGGCGCCACGTCGGTGGTCGGCCGTCTCGTCGACGACGACACCAAGATTCGTCCGCTCGGTAAATCGCAGTGGGCGGGCGCAGTCGATTGTGTCGGCGGCAAGACGCTCGCCCACGTGTTGTCGACCATGAACCACAGCGGCTCGGTCGCTGCGAGCGGTCTCACCGGTGGTGCCGACCTGCCCACGACCGTGATGCCCTTCATCCTGCGCGGCGTGGCGCTCCTCGGAATCGACTCCGTGTTGATCGGGCCCGAGCTCCGCCGGTCGGTCTGGGCACGCCTCGAAAGCGACTTGCGCCCAGCGCATCTCGATCGACTCACCACCGAGATCGGGGTCGACGATCTCGACGGCGCGCTCGCCGAGATACAGGCGGGCAAGACGACTGGACGAACAGTGGTGCGTATCAGCGCTCAGAGCTGAACCGCAGCGGCGCCCTGGTCTTCGTCGTCGAATAGCACGCCACCTGCCATTCACCTTCCGGTGAGAGTCTCGACCATGCTTCGACCACGATCGACCCATGACTGACCCGACGCTGCACCGCAGGCTCGGCATGTCCGACGCCGTCATCATCGGCCTCGGCTCGATGCTCGGCGCCGGGATCTTCGTTGCGCTGACACCCGCAGCTGCCGCAGCCGGATCGGCGCTGCTGATCGGGCTGGTCATCGCCGCTGTTGTGGCCTACTGCAACGCGACGTCGTCGGCGCGACTTGCGGCCGTCTACCCGGTCTCCGGTGGGACGTACGTGTACGGCCGCGAGCGGCTCGGTGACTTCTGGGGATACCTCGCGGGGTGGGCGTTCGTGGTCGGCAAGACGGCGTCGTGCGCCGCAATGGCGCTGACCGTCGGGCTCTATGCCTGGCCTGCACATGCACACGTGGTGGCGGTCGCCGCTGTTGTCGCGCTCACCGCGGTGAACTACGTCGGAGTGCAGAAATCGGCGTGGCTGACACGCGCGATCGTCGCCGTGGTGCTGATGGTCCTCACCGTGGTGGTCGTGACGACGCTCGCGTCGGACGTGGGCAGCGTCGACTCACTCGGGGTCCGCTCGGACGCACGAGTCACCGGGACACTGCAGTCCGCGGGAATCCTGTTCTTCGCCTTCGCCGGCTACGCGCGCATCGCGACGCTCGGCGAGGAGGTGCGGGAGCCTGCACGCATCATTCCTCGAGCGATCCTCGTCGCGTTGGGGATCGCATTGGTCGTCTACACGACCGTCGCGGCAACTGCACTCTGGACGCTCGGCGCATCGGGACTCGCCACGGCGACAGCGCCGCTGGCCGCGATGACTCAGGCCGCAGGCGCTGGCTGGCTGACTCCTGTCGTTCGGGTCGGCGCCGCTGTCGCAGCGCTCGGCTCCCTGCTCGCGCTGATCCTCGGCGTCTCCAGAACGACGTTGGCGATGTCGCGCGACGGACACCTGCCACGGACGTTGGCGAAGGTTCACCCGCGCTTCGGCGTGCCGCATCACGCCGAACTCGCCGTCGGTGCAGTTGTCGCCATAGTTGCCGCGACCGCAGATGTCCGTGGCGCGATCGGATTCTCGTCGTTCGGAGTCCTGCTGTACTACGCGATCGCGAACGCGTCGGCCATGACGCTTTCGCGCGTCGAGCGGCGCCCACCTCTGATCTTCTGCGTCGTCGGCCTCGTCGGCTGCGTTGTACTCGCATGCACACTTCCACGCGCCTCGGTGATCTCGGGCCTCGTGGTGATCGTCATCGGTATCGCTATCTACGCGTGTCGGATCGTTCTCGCGCGTCGGTGACCGCGGCGCTGAAGCCCACATTCGCTGTCAGAGCGACGTCGCGACGCTCGTAGTCGTCGGAGTCGACCGTCCAGTCGAGCCGTCGGGCCATGTGGTGAATCGCAGTCGCCGCCTCCAGATACGAGAAGTTCATGCCGATGCACTGGTGCGCACCGCCGCCGAAAGGCGCCCATGCCAACCGATGCCGTCGCTCCGCGTTCTCCGGCATGAATCGCTCAGGACGAAAAAGTCTGGCCGCGGCCATATTTCGGGTATCCGGTGATTGCTCGCGCTGACCGCGATGACAAATGTGCCCTTCGGGATGAAGTGGCCACCGATCGACGTGTCCGCAATCGCCGCACGAGGGATCACCGGAACCGGCGGCCGCAGCCGCAGCGACTCCTTGAACACCGCCTGATAGACGTCGGACTGCTTCAGCGTGGCTGCTGACGGCGCTTCACCGAGGCGTTGCGCCTCGTCGACGACGCGTGCGCGCCACCGCGCGTCACGTCCCAACCGGTAAGCCATCGACGTCATCGCTATGGTTGCGGTGTCGTGAGCGGCGAACAGCATGAATCGCATGTGGTCGACGACCTGCTGGTCGGAAAGCTGCGAGCCGTCGTCGTCGCGTGCGTGGCACAGCGCCGACATCAGGTCCGGCCCATCCGCGCTGCGCCGCGCGGGCAGAAGGGCACTGAAGAACTCGTCGACGACGCCGCGCGCACGATGCCCACGCGCCCACATGGTGCCGGGAAGTCGAACCCGAACCAGCGCACTGCCCGCCTCGATGAGATCGACGAACGCCGCATTCATCCGATCGGCGTCGTCGCGCGAAAGCTTTTCGCCGACAAACAGTTCCAACGCGACGTCGAGTGCCATCGCCTTGAGTTCGGTACGCATGTCGACGTCGGGTCCGCGAGTGAATCGCATCGTGGCCTCAGCGGCAAGCGAATTGAGCTGATCCTGGTAGCCGGCGAGACGGTCGGCGGTGAATGCCGCCTGCATGATTCGACGATGCTTGCGATGTTCCTCCGTATCCATCAGCAGGATTCCGCGTTCGAAGAGTGTGCCCAGCGCGAATCCGTAGACCGGCTCGTTGCGGAACGCGCGGTCGGCGTCGCGAACCAACTCGCCGAGCGCCTCGGGACCCTGCACGATGACGATGTTGCGCCCGAGCACCGTGATGAAGGCGATGTCGCCGTAGTCGGCACGCAGATTCTCTGCGAACTGCGCCGGGTCGGCTCGCAGCCGCAGTGCAGACTGCAGCGGAAGCGATCGTGGTCCACGTACCGGGAGTAGGGTCGAATTGTTACGGGGTCGGGTCAATGTGCGGTGACGCATCGGGGTCCTTTCTGATGGCGACGCCGGAAGCCGCGGTGGGTGAGCATCGTGGAGAAGGGCGATGACCGACGTGCGTGTGTTGGTGGTGGACGACGACGTGCGGGCGGCCGAGACCATTCGTCGAGTGTTGGTCAGCGATGGGTGGAACGTGGCGGTCCTGCACAACGGCGCGCAGGCGCTACAGCGTGCCGTTGACGAGGAATTCGACGCAGTGGTGCTCGACATCATGCTCCCCGGCCTCAACGGCTATGAGGTCGTCCGAGAGTTGCGCAGACAGTCGCAGTGGGTGCCGATCGTCATGTTGTCGGCGAAAGACGGCGAGTACGACCAGGCCGAGGCACTCGACTTCGGAGCCGACGACTACCTCGTCAAGCCGTTCTCCGTCGTCGTACTGAAGGCCCATCTACGGGCCGTCGCCAGACGCGGTCAGCGCGAGCGGCCTGCGATACTCACGGCGGGATCGCTGTGTCTCGATCCCGCCCAACACGTCGTGACGCGCCATGGGACGCCGATTGCCCTGACTCCCCGCGAGTACGCAGTGCTTGAACTGCTGTTGCGCAACCAGGGTCGGGTGATGTCGAAACAAGCCATTCTCCAATCGGTGTGGGACGAGAATTACGACGGTGACCCGAACATCGTCGAGGTCTATATCGCCTACCTACGCAAGCGCATCGACGCCCCGTTCGGGATCGCGTCCATCGAGACGATCCGCGGCGCCGGGTACCGTCTGATCGCACTCTGAACGGCTCCCTGCTTCTCCGGAACCATCAGACGAGTGCCCTAGTGGCAGAACGAGTTCGACGGTAGCGCCGCCATGTCTGCCGTCGACGGCTGAGACCGAACCACCATGGGCCCGCGCGATCTCGTACGCGATTGCCAAGCCAAGACCGGCTCCCGACGAGTCACGCTGACGATCGACGTCGAGTCGTGAGAACCTGTCGAAGATCACCGATCGTCGGTCGGCTGGGATGCCGGGCCCGTCATCGCTGACCGCGATGACCGCATTCGATTCATCGGAGTGCACTGAGACCCACACCGCCGAATCGCTGTGCCTGGCGGCGTTGTCGACGAGGTTGCGCACGGCGCGTCGAATCATCTCTGCGTCGCCTGAGACTCGAACCGGCACAATGTGTGCGGTCACCTTCGCAGCACCCATGGCACGCAGCCGTGCGACCTCGCCGACGACCACGTCGTCGAGGTCCACATCGCCGGCAGTGACTGTCAAACCCCGTTCGTCAGCGCGTGCCAGCAGGAGGAGATCTTCTGCCATGGTCTGCATCCGACGCGCCTCGGGCAGGAGTATGGTGCGGACGGTCTCCACATCGATCGGTGTCGACGTGTCGTCGGCAAGGTCGAGCAAACCCACCAATGTCGTCAGTGGGCTTCGCAATTCATGCGACGCGTCGCCGATGAAACGCAGTTGCGACTCCCGCCCGCGTTGGAGTCGCCCGAGCATGCTGTTGACGGTGACCGCGAGCGTGCGGATCTCGTCGTCTGCCGTCGGCACGGGAACTCGCTGCTCGAGCTCGGTGGAGGTGATCTCGTTGGCCTGCTTGGTGATACGCGAGACAGGCCGAAGCGACCGACCGACGAGCAGGTAGACCGCACCTGCTCCGAGTGCCACGATGATCGGCAGTTCGATCGCCATGAGCGTCGCGGTCGTCCACTCGCTGCTCCTGATGCCGGTTGCCTTGTCGAGCGCGAGGATCGTGTACTCGCGACCGTCGTGATAGGCCGTACTCACCGACGCGCAGAACTCGTCGCCGTACCCGGGAACACTGACGTTGTCGGCGTAGCGTGCCGTCGATTCGTCGGGAGTGGAGTGGCTCGCCAACCGAATCGGCGAGCGAGGAGCTCCGGGCGACGCAGCCACCACCACTCCCCTGTCGTCAACGACCTGTGTGAGGTCGATACCCGCGCCGGGAGTGAGATCGTCGGGATCAACTGCCGACACGCCACCACGGTTGACCGCGGTGGCGATCTGATACGCCTGACGACCCGTCGCGCGGTACATCTGCGCTGTGTTCTCGCGATGCAGCATCAACAACATGACTCCCCCACTGAGAACCAGTGCGACGACGAGTATGACCGCTGAGACGATCGTGAGCTGCGCACGGACACCGAAACCACTGATTCGCTTGCGAAGACGTCTGGTTACGGTCACGAACTCATCCAATGCACGTTCGACCACCGATCGGGTCGCTGGTAGGTCGTGGACGTCAGTCTATTGCGTCGTCGCCAGAATCGACAGGAGCCGGTTTCAGCCAACCTTCAGGTGCCCGAGGGCACGCTGGCATCATGACCGGTCGCCAGAATGTCGCGGAGCACGTCCTCGTGAGTGCCCAACAGCGCGGAGTCACCCACGTTTTCGGCGTGCACGGCGCGAACATCGAGGACGTGTACGACGCCGCGGCACGACTCGGCATGCCCACGGTGGTCGCCAAGCACGAGTTCGCCGCGGGAGCGATGGCCGACGGGGTGGCGCGGATGACCGACTCGCCGTCGATGGTCGTCACCACCTCCGGTGGAGGTTCGATGAATGTCGTTCCGGCACTGGCCGAATCGTACGACAGCAGGGTTCCGGTGCTTGCCGTGATCGGCGTCGCACCGACAGCGCTCACCGCCCGGGGCGCGTTCCAGGACATGCTCGACGCACCTGACACGATCGATCTGATGGGCGTGCTGCGATCGGTGACCGGCCACGCCGAACTCGTCACGCATACAACCGAGCTCGGGCCCGCGCTGAAATCAGCGTTCGACACCCTCGATCGGGGATTGCCCGCCGCCCTGGTGATCCCCAAAGACGTGCAATCGCAGTCGATGTGGGAAAACACGTATCAGCCACCCCACTCGCCGGGAACCGACAACGGGCGTGTCGACCGCGGACGTATCGACACCGACGAACTGACCACGCTCGCGCGACACCTCGCTGACGCGGTCGCAGACGGTGCACGCATCTGCCTCTGGCTGGGCGACGAGGCCTCACGGGTACGCGTGGGAAACACAGTGCAAAGGCTGGCTTTTCGGCTGGGTGCGACGATCGTTGCGTCGCCCGGCGGAGCGGATACCACCGACACCCGATCAGGACACGCGGGCATCACCGGCGTCATGGGGCATCCGTCTGCGCGCGAAGCACTCACGTCGGCGTCGATCTGTGTCAGTATCGGCTGCCGCATGAGCGCCACCGATCGCGGAGGTCTCGACCCGGCGCTCGATGACCTCGAGATCGTGCACATCGGACGCCACAGCGCACGCCCGACCCGTGGCACGTCGATCGTCGGTTCGCTGCCGAATGCGCTGGCGTACCTCGACGCCGAACTGGACCGGCTGGGAGTCGACGAGCGGAGTTTGCCCACTGTCGGAATCGAATACCTCGACACCCCAACGGTTCCCGAGTCTCTGCTTCCCCGCCTGCGAGAGATCATGGATACGATCGCCGACACCCTTCCCGAGAGTGCGATCTTGTTTGCCGACGCAGGCAACGTCGGCGCGGCCGCGATCCACTACCTCACGCCGGTCACCGACGGACGGTTCACAGTCGCTCTCGGTATGGGCGGTATGGGCTACGCGATCGCGGCAGGAATCGGTGCGGCGATCGGACCGGCAGCGGACGGGAGGACGGTGATCGTCGCGGGCGACGGCGCCTTCTTCATGCACGGCATGGAGTTTCACACCGCCGTCGAGTACGAAGCGCCGGTCACTCTTGTCATCCTCAACAATGACGCGCACGGCATGTGTGTCACACGGGAGAGCCTGTACTTTCCCGACACTCCGAGCGTGAACCGTTTCAGACCAACCGACATCGCACGCGGCATGGCGGCCATGTTCTCCAACATCGAGGTCCGCCATCCCGGCGACCTGGGTGAACTGAGAGCCGACGCTGCCGAACTCTTCTCCGCCACAGGGCCGAACGCACTCGTCGTCGACTGCGATCCGGACGAAATACCACCGTTCCTACCGTTTCTGCAGAGAGGACTCCGATGACCATCGAGACCACACCGCTGGCCGACCTCGGCAGGCAAGCCGCCGAGCTCGACGGGTTGACCCGCATCGAGACACACCCACCACAGACCGCCACACCGATCATTCTCGACATGCTGCGGTCGGTCTATCCGCACGACAAGATCTACGGCGACTTTTGTCCGGTGCAGGGATACGTCGACGCACCGCCTCGCGAACTCTACGAATGGCTCTCCGACACAAGGTCTCTCGAGGAGTGGACCTACAGTCTCCGCGGATTCACACCGACCGATGAGCCGGGACTGTGGCTGGCGGCGGACAGACTCGGCGACGCCACCGACATCTACACGCGGACGGTCGCGAATCCCGACGCCATGACCGTCGACTATCACTGCGCGTGGGATCAGGGCAAACACCTGTGGATGATCTACCTGATGCGCGTGGTCGACGCACAG
>NZ_DLSO01000137.1:0-18900 GCF_002500165.1 Gordonia sp. UBA7860
TGTTGAAGGATGTGGGTGCTGCAGCACCCACATCCTTCAACACGACACACATTTAGAAGCGGGCCGGAGCTCAACCAGCGCTGGTGGCGAGGGCGCGGCTGATGACGAGGCGCTGGATCTGGTTGGTGCCCTCGAAGATCTGGGTGATCTTGGCTTCGCGCATGAACCGCTCGACGCGGAAGTCGCGGGTGTAGCCGTAGCCGCCGAGCACCTGGACGGCGTCGGTGGTGACCTTCATCGCGGCGTCGGTGGCGATCAGCTTGGCGGTGGCAGCGGCGCGCGAATATTGTTGTCCCGCATCGCGACGTCGTGCGGCGTCGAGGTAGGTTGCCCGGGCGGAGTCGACGGCGGCGGCCATGTCGGCGAGCAGGAAGCCGAGGCCTTGGTGGTCGATGATCTTGCGGCCGAACGTGGTTCGTTCGTGTGCGTAGTCGACGGCGGCGTCGAGCGCGGCCTGTGCGAGGCCGGTGGCGACGGCCGCGATGCCGAGTCGGCCGGAATCCAGTGCGGAGAAAGCGATCTGGAGTCCCTGGCCCTCGGCGCCGAGTCGACGTCCCTCCTCGATGAAGGCGTCGTCATAGTGTGCCGAGGTGGTGGGGACCGCCGCAAGGCCCATCTTCTCTTCGGGTTTGCCGAACGAGAGGCCTGCGGTGTCGCGGGGAACGAGGAAGCACGAGATGCCCTTGGAGCCTTCGCCTGTCCGCGCGAACAGGTTGTAGACATCGGCGATGCCGCCGTGGGTGATCCACGCCTTGGCGCCGGTGACGGAGTATCCGCCCTCGGCGGGCGCGGCTTTGCAGTTGAGTGCAGCGGCGTCGGATCCCGCTTGCGGCTCGGACAGGCTGTACGCGCCGATCAGCTTGCCCTCCAACAGATCCGGGAGCCACTGCTGCTTCTGCTCGTCGGTGCCGAAGGTGAACAGGGGATGGCAGGCGAGGCCGTGCACGCTGGTCGCGACGGCAACCGATGCCCAGCGCGTGCCGAGTTCTTCGAGCACCTGCAGGTACACCTCGTAGGGCTGGCCGCCGCCTCCCCACTCCTCCGGGTAGGGCAGCCCGAGCAGTCCTGCCTCGCCCATCTCGGCGAAGAGGCCGTCGGGATACCGCTCGGCCTTTTCATACTCGTCGACGATGGGGAGGAACTTCTTGTCGGCGAAGTCCCTGGTCAGCGCGATCAGATCACGAGCCTCGTCGGTGGGCAGGAGACGGTCGACGGGCATGAATCCTCCGATGGTGCGTGATCTGAACAGCTACTAATGCTCGACTCAATACAGTACTCAGGTACTCTTCCTAGTACTATCCGAGCGAGAATGCAATGCCCCCACCACCGCCCAGGAGATGACCGATGACCCGAGCCGAGCTCGCGACGCGGCGTCGAACTGAGTTGTTCGATGGCCTCCTCGCGCTGATGCTCGACGACGGCTTTGCGCACCTCCAGATCGCCGACCTCGCTGCGCGCCTGCACTGTTCACGCTCGACGCTCTACACACTGGCAGGCAGCAAGGAGCAGCTCGTGACCAAGACGGTCACCCACTTCTTCCGCACGGCGACCGACCAGGTCGAGTCGCGAGTAGCCGACGCCGCGACGTCGCGCGACGCCGTCGTCGAGTACCTGATCGCGGTGGGCGATGCTCTCTCGCCCGCATCCGCGCAGTTCATGGCCGACCTGCACGCCTTCGCGCCGACGCGCGAACTCTACGAACAGAACACCGCCGCTGCCGCCGCCCGCGTGCGCGGACTCATCGCTGCTGGGGTCGCCGCGGGCGAATTCCGTGACGTGGACGCCGCTTTCGCGGGCGACCTCGCCGCGACGATGATGAGTCGCATCCAACGGCGCGACGTCGAAGCACACACCGGCCTCGACGACGCGCAGGCCTATCGGCAGCTCGCGTCGATCCTCACGCGCGGGATCGACGTCGACCGAGGTTAGCGCCGCGCGCGGCGTCGAAGATGCGTGATGCCCCGGTCGTCGATCCACCAGTCGACGGACATGTCGACGCTCTCGCCGTCGCGGGCCACGGTGACGACCAGGTCGTCGTGGACTCTGACTTCGCCGTCCACTGCGCGCCCGGTGAGCGCGGTGAAGAGCACTGCGTCGGTGCCCGCAGCGGTCGACGGCTCGCCCTGCGACGCGACGACGGCGTTGAACGCCTCCGACGAGGTCGGAACGTCGAGAATGTCAGCCAACAGAGCGGCGTCATCTGACGGGCTGGCGGCGTCGGCCGCGAACACGACCATTGCGTCGGCGTCGACGACCTGCAGGTACCACGGACGATCGATCACCACCGCGTCGGTTACTGCGCTGCCTGACACCGCTCGAACACGTTCCGGCACAGCGAGATCCATCGGTTCGACGGTTCCGCGTCGGCATGCACGCACCATCGCGGCGTACGTCGTCGACGCCGCGCCGGCCGACACGTCGCGCGCAGGATCGGCGAGGTTGTGCAGCAGAGTGTCGGCGTCGGCGACCGATTCGACGTCGCTGCCGCCGAGCGCCGCGGCAAGCGAGTCGGCGTACGGATGGTCGAGGACGTCGCGGACTCCGGCCAGCGCCGACTCCGACGGTGCGCGGTACCAGCCGAGCGGATGCCCGTCGATGTACGCGTGATGACGCAACCACCACGCCGTGTACCCGTGACGGTCGGCGAGCACCGACTCGAGCGACTCGTCACGCGCGAGCAAGGTCAGCGCCTCGGGCCAGCAGTCATCGTCGACGAGGTCGAGATCGCGCACCGCGGTAAGGGTTTCGGGAAGATCGGCGAGACCGTCCCACCAGAGTTCCTCATCGGGCAGGTCGTGATCCGGCGCGGTCGGGAACTCGTCGGAGACGGTCGTGAAACCCCACCCGACGCCGATTCTGCGCAGCACGTCGGCTCCGACACGCGCCACCAGCTCGTCGTCGACGATGCCGAACGGATGATCGTCGACGAGCACGGAGAGCAGCGGAGCGTCCGGCAGTAGTAGTTCGTCGGCGTTGCGCCACTCGCCGTCGGCGGGTAACGCCATGCGCGACAACCACTCCGGTGCGTCCGCACCGGGATCCGCGACGAGCAGTTCGACGACCTCGTCCAGAAGTGTCGAGTCCTCGTCGTCGACCGCATCCTCATCCTCGACGAGTGCGCGCAGTGAATCGTCGGCGAGCGCCTCCGACACCGAGAGACGTTGCACGCCAAGTCGTTCGAGGAGCGGATGGTCGGCGTCGGGATCGACGGTGCGAATCCATCGCAGTGGACGCGACGTCGCGACGACGAAAAGCCCACGCGCGCCGATGTTCATGCGACCGTCCGCGCGCGGGACCGGCAGCGCGGACAGCTCCTCGACCTCCCGCGACGTCGGCACGAGTGGCGCGAGTGCGGCGTAGAGCCGCTGCCACCAGGCCGCTGGACGGTCGACACCGACGAGCCGATCAGCAAGGGTCGCAAGCCCTATCGGTGTGACCCCTAGACGTTCGAGCACGACAAGCGAGCTGGACGTGGAGAGGTCGGGGTGCACGAGGTCGGCGAAGAGATCGCCGAGTACGTCGGCCAATTCGTCGGTGAGTCCGAGCAGCATCACCGCACGCGATGGCACCAGGTCGGGGCCGTCGGCCGCGGGCAGCCATGACGCATCGCGCACCTCGTCGACGACGGCCTCGGTGAGCCGCGCGTCGTCGAGTCCTGCGATCCGATGCGACGCCGGTAGCAGAGCGAGCCGATCGGATGGTTCGGCAACGCGGAGCAGGTCCGCGTAACCGGCTGCGGCAGAGGCTATGTCGACGTCGGGAAGCAGTCGACGTCGGTCCGGCGTCGGCGGCAGCGATGTGATGATCCTGGCGGGTAGTCCTAGCTCGATGTCGGTGGCCGTCGGCGCGTACAGCACTCCCCGCACCGGACGAGCAGCCACGGCACCGTTGGACTGCGGTGCGAGCCAACGGTTCACAATACCGTCGCGCGTGTGCGTCACCTCCAGCCACGAGGCGTACACCCGCTCGGCACCTTCGACGTCGACGAACACCCGCAACCGCCGGGCACTACTGCCAGGGCCGAGCTGCGCAGCGTCGGACTCGGCAGCGTCGAAATCGGTCCGTTCGATCCGAAAGCTCCTGTCCGGCAGCGTGATCGACTCGACGGCTTCGAGGGAGAGCAGCAGATCGGGGACCTGCACCGCGATGTCGGCAAGGAGCGCTTGGGCGTCGACGTCCACCGTCAACCCCAGCACGACGTCGGTGTCGAAGTCGGCAGCGGGCGCAGTGCTGACGGGCCACGCCAGGCGCAGCAACGGAACCGACGCGCCGTCTCGCGGCGAGATACCCGAATCCCGCACCGCGGCAACGGTATCGGCGCGATCGAAGCGGACGGAGCCCGTCGTCGAGCGGATCTCGACGTGGTCGGCGATGGTGGCGGTCGCCGTGAATCCGACGCCGTAGCGGCCGATGACTCCTGCGGCGGTGTCGTCGGATTTCGCCGACACCCGAAGCGCCACAAGCGAACGCACGCCGTCGGCACTCAGCGGAGCACCCGTGTTGGCGACGTGCAGTTCGCGGCCGTCGAGCCAGACGGCAATGCGTGCAGAAGAATTCGAAACGGCTGCCGCATCCGCAGCGTTGACCGCGAGCTCTGTGAACAGTCGGTCGCGGTAGCCGACGGTGACCAGATCGTCCTCGGCGTTACTGTCCTCGATCAGCCGGGTCGGTGACGAGCGCCAGGCGTCGAGTGTCGCTGCGCGCAGGCGGTCCGTCCCGAACGGGTCGTCGGTGTCGCGCCGGTCGGTCGTCAGGGTCGGCCGTTCTCAGACGATCTCGAGCACGCCGTCGTCGAATGCCTCGTACGCGGGCGATCCCTCGCCCCGATGCGGCTCGACGTCGGAGTGCGCCCCGCAGCCGTACTCGGCCGACACCACGCGGCCGTCGGCGGCGAGTTCGTTGGCGCACGCGCCGAACGCCGCCCGCAGAGCGCCGGAGAGGGGGATGTAGAAGCCGCAGGTCCCGCACGAGAACGGTGCGGCCTGAGCCATTTCGGAACCGGGACCGAAGTCGCCGTCGTACCAACGTTGCGCGGCGTCGTCACGTCCCTCGCGGCTGAGCACGCGGCGTCGGCCGAGTCCGAGTTCGCCCGCCACCTGCGCGACGTCGTCGTCATCGGCGACGAACTCGTCGCCGGTGTCGATCTGGTTGGGCACCAGCCGCGGATCGTCGTCCTCGGCGGCGAGCACATCGCCGGGATGCAGATCGCCCGACTCGACGCGCTGCGACCACGGCAGCCAGTCCGGCGCGAGCAGCGCGCCGTCGGCGGGCAGGAGCGCGGTCTCGCTGATCGTCACCTCGTCGCTGTTCGGCGAGCCTGCGACCACCACACACCACTGCCACCCCTGGTAGCCGGGAATGTCGGAGTCGAAGTAGTGGGCGACGGCCCACTCCCCCTCCGCGATGGCGGCGCGGTGGTCGCCCGGATGCTCCCCGTCGGCTTCGAGCGCTGAGCGAGCCGACTCGACGGCGTCGAGCAGAAGCTGGTTTCCGGTCACTGCGATCACTGTTCCAGTGTGCAATATCGACGCCGCGCCAGGCCAACCGCCCACCTCCAGACGTTGTGGCGCCCCACACGACGGACGGTTACGCCACACAGTCACACCTATGAGGAACAATTGATCAGGTGATCCGATGGAGGCGGGACGACGGCGGCCGATCGAACGACGACCCCCCGACGACGCCGGTACCCGAGAGCGAGACCTCGCGCATCGACGAGTACAGCCGACGACGCCCAGCTGCCCACCCGGGCAGCGCGAACTATCCCGCGGGCGACGGCCGGCAACGCGGTCGTGCCCACGCATCCGTCGGCGACGCCTACCTACCGCCACGCACACACAATCCGCACCTACCTCCACTCGACGAATCGCCGACTGTAGGCGCCACGCGTGCGATGCCCGACGAGGTCGGCAAGACGTCGGCCAAGGGCCCCAAGAAGATCACGGTCATGCGTGTGGCAGCGATGCGCGGACGCGAACTGACCGGGCGCGGCGTCGACAAGATCTATCAGGCCGCCACGGCCGACGGCGCCGACAAGTCGGGGCTGACGGCGCTGACCCTGCCGGTCATCGCGAACTTCGCGGTCGACGCCGCGATGGCCGTCGCACTGGCCAACACGCTGTTCTTCGCGGCCGCGACCGGCGAATCGAAGACGAACGTCGCGCTGTATCTGGCACTGACGATCGCCCCCTTCGCACTGATCGCCCCGGTGATCGGCCCCATGCTCGACCGTCTCCAACACGGTCGACGCATCGCGATGGCCACGACGTTCGGCCTGCGTACCGTGCTCGCGCTGCTCATCATCAGCAACGTCGCCTGGAACCCCGCGACGCAGCAACTGCAGTACGACCCGTGGGTGCTCTACCCGTGCGCGCTGGGTCTGCTGGTGCTCTCCAAATCGTTCGGGGTGCTGAAGTCGGCGGTGACACCGCGTGTCGTGCCCCCGAGCATCGACCTTCCGCGCGTCAACTCCCGGCTCACGACGTTCGGGCTGATCGGCGGGACGATCATCGGCGGCGCGGTGGCCGCGCTGTTCGAGGTGGTGTTGGCCAAGGCGCTTCCCATCCACATCCCCGGCGCGATGGTGTGGCTGGCGATCATCTCGGCGGTCGGCGCCTACCTGTGCCTGCGCATTCCGTCGTGGGTCGAGGTCACCGAGGGTGAGGTGCCCACCACCCTCACCTACCACGAGCCGCATCAGCCGGAGTCCGGGTCGGGTTCGGGACGCACTTCCCGTGCCAGGCGCGGAGCGCGCGAGATCGCCAAGACCATGCGCCAGCCGCTGGGCCGGACCGTCGTCGCGGGGCTGTGGGGTAACGGAACGATCCGCATCCTCACCGGCTTCATGACGCTCTACATCGCGTTCTACGCCAAAGCGCAGGGGTCGCACAGCGGGTGGATGCAACTCGCGCTGCTCGGCGCGGTCGGCGCGGCTGCCGGAGTCGGCAACGCGATCGGTAACGGCGTCGGGACGCGGCTGGAACTGAAGAATCCACCGAAGGTGATCGTGTGGGCGACCGCCGCCTGCTTCATCGTCGCAGTGCTCGCCGCGATCTTCGGCAACGTATTGCTCGCGGTGGTCGCGGGCTTCGTCGCATCCGGGACCAGCGCGATCGGCAAGGTGTGCCTCGATTCGTCGATCCAGGACGACCTTCCCGAACGTTCGCGGGCATCCGCCTTCGGCCGTTCGGAGACGGTCCTACAACTGTGCTGGGTGCTCGGGGCCGCGCTGGGCGTACTGCTTCCGCCGAAGCTGTGGATCGGGTTCACCGTCGTCGCCGTGCTCCTCGGCCTCGGCCTGGCGCAGACCGTGATGACCACCCGCGGGTCGACGCTGGTTCCCGGGTTCGGAGGCCACCGGCCAGACCAGGCGGCACCGACCGTCTCGTTCGCAGCTGCCGACACCACACGGTTCACCCACCCGACCGAGCGGGCCTTCCGCGCAGGTGAGAGGCCCGAAAACGGCCACCAGAGCCCGTCCGAGGCGCCCACCCGACCACAGCCGAGCAGACCGCCACACGGACCTGTCCACCCGAGCGGTCATCACACAGGCCATCATTGAACCGTGCAATTCAACAGCGGTGAGAAGAAGGCGGTCGCGATCATCGCGATCGTGGCGGTCGTGTTCACAGGTGTGGTCGGCGGCATCGTGAGCGCTCTGGTCATCAGCAATCACCACGATGACCGCGGCTATCTGCACGTCGCGATCGACGACGAGCTGGTCACCGTGCGGCCGACGGAGTGGTGCGACGTACTGATGCAGAACTGCACCGCCGACCAGAACCAGGCGCTGCGCGGTCAGCGCGCGCCGCTGCCGATCGGTCAGAGCGCGACCCTGTCGGTGTCGGAGGACATCTCCGACCACCCGTGGCTGCTCTACCTGCTCTACGCCGACCGCAACGGAGTGATCATCAACCCCGACCCGACGCCCGAGTACAAGTCGAGCGGGTCGACCTTCACCGTCGAACTGCCGTCACGACCCGACCGGGTGCTGGTCAACATCGAGGTGCAGCCGCTGTCGGCGGTCGTCGTCGACGGCCAGTACCAGGTTGCGCGCGGCGTGCTCGCACTGAACACCACACCGAACGGATTCCGGGTCAAGCAACCCTCGCCGCAGAACCCGACCCCGCCAAGCGAGCGGGACCAGGAACCATCGGCAACGGGATAGCGAGTCAGGCGTCGAGCTCGCGGGCTACGGCGCGCACGACCTCGGAAATGCGTTGCGCCGTCTTACGATCCGGGTAACGACCCTTGCGCAGATCGGGCTGCACCTTGCCCTCCAGCAACGTGATGAGATCGGCGACCATGCCGTGCAACTCGTCGGGGCTGTGCCGCTTGGCCTGCTGCTCCTTGCGCGCGGCCTCACGGGTGTTCTTCGTGACGCTCGGGGCGGGCTCGAGCACGGTCACGGTCAGCGCCTGCGGTCCGCGACGACCAGCAGCCATGCCGAATTCGACGCGCTGGCCCGGCTTGAGAGCCTCGACGCCTTCGGGCAGCGCGGACGAGCGGACGTAGACGTCCTCCCCGCTCTCCTGAGCAAGAAAGCCGAAGCCCTTCTCCGCGTCGTACCACTTCACCTTGCCGGTCGGCACTGTGCTCACCCTCATCTTCGCTCGGTCTCACCACCGCGGTCATCTACCGCGGCGAGTCTTGTCACAGCAACTGGCTTGTCGTTCACAACAGTTGCCTTCTCACAGCAAAAGACGCCCAACCCACGACAATCAAATGAGCAGGGCGCCTGGTTACCAACATTCTAGCCAATGGCCTGCTGAACAGTCACCTCACATTCGGCCCGGAGCAGCGACGCTCGAATGTGTTCTACCGTTGAGGTATGCAGAAGAAATCGTCCACGGCTCTTCTCGCCCTCGCGGGGCTCGTGTTCGGCATCGGATTGATCGCGCTGATCGCGCTGTTCGTGATGCCCGCCGTCGATGACGGCGGTACCGCTCCCACGTGGGTCTATCTGCTGGCGATGTGCACTCCGATCGGTTTCCTTCTCGGCATCGTCTACGCGCTGCGCTCCGGGCGGCGCGTGAAATGACGACTCAGGGCGACGCGAGCCGCAGCTCGTTCGGTGCGCTGTCGCCGGTGTCCGAGCCCGGTGCACTCAAACGCGCATACAGTTGCTTCCCCACCGGGGTCGTCGCGGTGTGTTGCCGCGGCACCGCCGACGCCCCGCTCGGCATGGCGGCGTCGGCGTTCACGACGGTCTCCCTCGACCCGCCGCTGGTCTCGGTCTGCGTTCAGAACACCTCGACGACGTGGCCGCGGCTGCGCGAGGCGCCTGCGCTGGGCGTGAGCGTGTTCTCGCACACGCAGTCGGCGCTGTGTCGGCAGCTGGCCGGTCCCGCCGAGCATCGATTCGACAACACCACACCTCAGGCCACCGACGACGGCGCGCTGTTTCTCCCCGACTCCGCCGCACAATTGTCCTGCCATATCCACAGTGAGGTGCCCGCTGGTGACCACACCGTCGTGTTGCTGCAGATAGACGCACTCGACTGCGACCCGGACGTCGAACCGCTCGTCTTCCACGCCAGCACGTTCCGCGCCCTCGAAGCGCGTCCGCGGTTGCACCCGACGTCAGGGCCGACATGAGCACCACCGACCTCGGACTTCCGACCGCCCCGCGCCCCAGACGAGACGTCGATGCGCCGACGTCGGGGCCGTTGATCGACACGTTCGGTCGCGTCACCACGGACCTGCGGGTGTCGGTGACCGACCGCTGCAATCTCCGGTGCACCTACTGCATGCCTGCCGAAGGTCTGGACTGGTTGCCGTCCGAGGATCTGTTGACCACCGACGAGTTCGTGCGGGTGCTCACTGTCGCCGTACGCGATCTGGGCATCCGACGCATCCGCTTCACCGGCGGCGAACCGCTGCTGCGCCGCGACCTCGAGGAGCTCATCGCGGCGGCGTCGACCCTGCCGGAAGGGCCAGAACTCGCGCTCACCACCAACGGACTCGGGCTGCGACACCGTGCGAGAGCATTGGCCGACGCGGGCCTGGACCGCATCAACGTCTCTCTCGACACCATCGACCCGGCCCGCTTCGCGCAGATCACCCGCCGCGACCGGCTCTCCGACGTGCTCGACGGACTCGCCGCCGCGCGCGACGCCGGACTCCAGCCGGTCAAGGTCAACGCCGTCGTACCCAGCCGTGACGACCTCGCGGGCCTGCCTGCGCTGTTGCGCTTCTGCCTCGACGAGGGCTACCAACTCCGCATCATCGAACAGATGCCGCTCGACGCCGATCACCGGTGGGATCGCGGCGCGATGCTCACGGCCGACGAGATCCTCGCGACGCTGCGTCGAACCTTCGATCTCGACCCCGACCCCCGCCCACGCGGCGGGGCGCCGGCGGCCACGTGGCTCGTGCGGGGGCACACCGACCCGACGGGACAGACTGCCCGCGTCGGGGTGATCGCGTCGGTGACGCGGCCGTTCTGCGGTGACTGCGACCGCACCCGACTGACCGCCGACGGCGCACTGCGCAACTGTTTGTTCGCCGACGCCGAGACGTCGTTGATGCCCGCCCTGCGCGGTGGACTCACCGCCAGCGCCCTCGACGCCGAGATCGCGCGGCGCTGGCGAGGTGACATGTGGCACAAGGCCGCGGGACATGCGGTGAATACCACGGAGTTTCGTCAACCCGACCGCCCGATGTCGGCCATCGGAGGGTGAGCGAACCGATGACGCTGACCGTTCGGTTCTTCGCGGCTGCGCGTGCCGCCGCGGGTGTCGACCTGACCGAGATCGATGTGCCTGCCGACGCCACGCTCGGCGACCTCGAACGCGCCCTGAGCGCCGGCCACCCCGCGCTCACGCCCGTGCTCGCCCGGTGCTCGTATCTGCGGGACGCGATCGCCCTGTGCGACCGCACGGCACCCCTCGGCGACTGCGCGACCATCGACGTTCTGCCCCCGTTTGCCGGCGGCTGACGCGTCCGAACCCCTGTGACCTTAGTCACATAACAGAGCGATAACGGGATGGACACGAACCGACCATCTTCGGGTTGAGCAGGGGTGACGGGGAATTTGGGCCCAAAGTCCCACTCACAGCCCAAAAAACAAGTTGCGGACGAGGGTGATTCGGCGGCGCAGACGTCGTACTGTACGAACAGTCTCCTCCGGGGAGATCACAGGACAGCCAAAAGAACACAACATTCGACCGGGCGCGCCAAGCCTCGTTCCCCCGATCGAATGACGAACAACAAACTCAGGAACGAGGACGGGGGACCCAACATCTCCGATGGAGATACGGACATCCGCACGGATGCCCTTGGGGTTAAGTCCACCGGCCGCCACGGCGACCACGGACCGAGCAACCTCTCGTTCGAACCCGACAGCTGACTTCGTAGGCGCGTGGAGAGAGGATAGACAACTCATGGCCGGACGTCATCGCAAGTCGACGACCAACACGACCACCAAGACCTTCGCGAAGGTCGCGCTCACCGGCGCAGTGCTCGGCGGCGGAGCCGCTCTGCTCGGCACCGGTTCAGCACACGCAGCCGCCGACTCCGAGTGGGACCAGGTCGCACAGTGCGAGTCCGGGGGCAACTGGGCGATCAACACCGGAAACGGCTACCAGGGCGGACTGCAGTTCAGCCCGAGCACCTGGGCTGCCAACGGTGGCACCGCGTACGCACCGAGCGCCGACCAGGCCTCCAAGGAGCAGCAGATCGCCGTTGCAGAGCGCGTGCTGGCAACGCAGGGCAAGGGTGCATGGCCGGTGTGCGGCACCGGACTGTCGGGCTCGACCCCGCGGACCGCTCCCACCGACTCGCCCAAGCCGCTGCAGGCCCCCAAGCCTGAGCTGAAGCCCGAGGCGCAGCCGCAGACCCCGCTGGAGAAGACCCCCGAGGCCAAGAGCACCGACGACGTCAAGAGTCAGGTCGACGGCGCGCTCGACGACGCCAAGGTCAGCCCCGAGGTGAAGAACCTCTGGAAGGCAGCCAAGGACAGTGGCTACCAGCTCACGCCGGATCAGCTGAAGCTCTACAACCAGAACAAGGGCCTGATTCCGCTCCCCTGAGCGATCTCGCCCGCGTCCCGGCAGTGATGACTGCCGGACCCCGAGACAAAGGGCCCCGCACGACGCCATAACGGCCGTGCGGGGTCCTTTTCCAATTCTCTGGTCGTTTAGGCCGAGTTTCAGGCCGAGCCGACCCATTCGTCTGAGCCGTCGGCGAACAACTGGTGCTTCCACACCGGCAGACGGGCCTTCACCTCGTCGACGAGCCGTGCGCACAGTTCGAATGCAGGCGCCCGATGGTCGGCGGCCACGGCGACGACGAAAGCCACGTCGCCCACGTCGAGCTCGCCCACGCGGTGCGACACCGCCACCGCGCGCACTCCCGCAACAGACGCCGACACCTCGTCGACCACCTCGGCGAGCACCGCAGGTGCGCTCGGATGCGACGAGTACCAGAGCGTGGTGACCGCAGACGCGTGATCTCCGTCGTGGTTGCGCACTGCGCCCGCGAAGCCGACGATCGCGCCGGCGGTGCCTGCAGCGGCGTCGGCGACGAGTTGTTCATGAGACGGGAGGTCGATGGGATCGGCGGCGAGATCGGCCTTGACGACACGCACGGTCATGCGTCGCTCCGCGGGTGATCGCCGCCGCGGATCTGGTCGAGCGCGTGGTCGAGGACGCCGTCGAGTACGTCGAGGCCGTCGCGGACTCCACCGGTCGATCCGGGCAGGTTGATGACGAGCGTGCGGCCCGCGACACCTGCGACGCCGCGGGAGAGGACCGCCGTCGGCACCGCCGGGAGTCCCGACGTGCGAATCGCGTCGGCGAGTCCGGGGATCTCGACGTCGAGCAGTGCTCGGGTCTCCTCCGGGGTGCGGTCGGTCGGGCTGAGGCCGGTTCCGCCCGTGGTGATCACGAGGGCGTCGGATGCGTAGATCCCGGCGCGAATCGCGTCGCCGACCGGCGCACCGTCGGCGACGACGTCGACCTCATCGACGACGAATCCGCGTGAGGTGAGCCACTGCGCGATGATCGGGCCGCTCTTGTCGAGATAGAGGCCGCGGCTCGCACGTGTCGATGCCACGACGACGCGGGCCACGGGTTTCTCGTCAGGTATCTTCTCGTCAGGCATCTTCGCGCGTCCAGGTTCCCGACCTTCCGCCCGATTTCTCGAGCAGTCGGATCTCGCCGGTGCTGGCGCGTCGATCGACGGCCTTGGTCATGTCGTGCAGGGTGAGTCCTGCGATCGCGACTGCCGTGAGCGCTTCCATCTCGACGCCGGTCTTCCCGGCGGTCTCGACGGTGGCCACGATGTCGATGTGATCGTCGGCGACGGTGAAGTCGACGTCGACCGCCGACAGCGCCAACTGATGACACAGCGGGATGAGCGCGTCGGTACGTTTGGCCGCCATGATCCCTGCGATACGAGCGGTGGCCAAGACATCGCCCTTGGGCAGCGCGGACTCGCGCAGGAGGTCGATGACCTCGGTGGTCGTGTGAAAAGTGCCCGCGGCGACAGCGCGTCGTCGCGTCGTGGTCTTGTCGCCGACGTCGACCATCCGCGCAGCACCCGTCGAGTCGAGGTGCGACAGACGAGAAGGGTTCGACGACTCGTCTGGACCGCTCGCGTGCCGGGGAGGCATCAGGTCGACGTCACGTCGTCAGCGGTTGACGACGGTCTTCGGTTGGACGTAGTTGACCTTGTCGGCAGGCAGCGGGAACTCGGCATCGCCGAACGGCGAGAGTGCGCCGGGGATCTCCGCCGCGAACTCCGAGACCGCGTGGTCGGGGACGCTGCCGTCGTCATGACGAGGCCAGCCGTTGTCGACGTAGTGATTCTTCTTTTCCTTCTCAGCCACGCGCATATTGTGCCACGCCGCCCGCTGTCCGACGACTCGCCTGCCGTTTTCGTCGGACCACTAGACTTGATCGAATGAGCACGGACGACCAGCGGATCGGCCTGGCCGACGATCTGGCCGCGCGCACAGACGACGACCTGCGCGATCTGCTGTCGCTTCGTCCCGACCTCGCCTCTCCGCCGCCACAGGGAACCTCGGTACTCGCCCAACGCGCGCTCGCCGCGGCGTCGATCGCACTCGTCGGTGAGGAACTGGATCTGCTGACGATGGCGGTGATCGAGCAGTTCATCGCGCTCTCCACCGGGCCCGGCGTCGCGCGGGTACCGGCCTCCGTCGACGCCGACACCCTGGTGAAGGCGCTGTCGGATCGTGCCGAGTCGGCCGAGATCACCCGACGCATCGACGATCTACGACGTCGCGCGGTGTTCTGGGGTGACTCCGATTCACTCACCGCGGGCGCGCACCTCGCCTCGGCCCTGCCGTGGAAAGCGCTGCATCTGACCGGCCCGCTCGCGCACCTGACCACCGACGAAGTGCAGAAACTGATCGACGGCGTCGACGATCGCCAGCGCGATCTGCTGACAACCCTGTCGCGGGGTCCGGCGCTCGGACGGAGTCGGGACGCGGGCCCCGGTGCCGATCCCGACAGTCCTGTCGCGCGGCTCATCGCGCTGGGTCTCCTCGCACGCATCGACGACCAGACCGTCGAACTACCCCCAATGGTCGCAGCGCTCATTCGCGGCGACCCCCCGCTGCGCACAGACACTCTCGCGCCCCTCGACCTCGCCGACGAGCACGCCTCACTGCGGTTCGGCGCCAAAGCCGTCGACGCCGCGGCGGGTGGCGAGGCGCTCGAACTCATCCGCCACACCACGTCGCTGATCGACGTGCTGGGGCGTGCGCCCGCGGCCGTGCTGCGCTCGGGTGCGCTCGGTGTTCGCGAATTGCGAAGGCTCGCAAAGGTCACCGGCCTCGACCAGAAACGCGTGTCGTTCCTCGTCGAGCTCTTGGGGCACGCACGCCTCATCGACGTCGGATTCCCCGATCCGCCACCCGCGGGAGATCGGGGCGAGCAGGCGTTCGCACCGACGTCGTCGGCCGATACGTGGCTGCACTCGGCACCCGAAAGACAGTGGGCCACACTGCTCGACGCGTGGCTGTCGATGCCGCGACGCGCATGGCAGGTCGGCGAACCCGACCGCGACGGCAACGCGTATCCAGCGCTCTCGTCGGAACTCTACGACGCCACGGCACCCTTGCAGCGTCATCTCATCCTCGACCTGCTCACCGAACTCGACGGTGCCACACCGTTTTCCGTTGACACCGTCACCGCCTCACTCGCCTGGCGGCACCCGCATCGGATACGTCGACTCTCCCCGCGCGTCGTCGGCGAGACGCTCGCCGAGGCGCAGACTCTCGGAGTGACGGCACATCAGTCGCTGACCTCTGTCGGCCGAGTCGCGTTGTCGGACACCGGTCCCGAGGCCGTCGACTCGCAGGTGCTCGCCGCAATGCGTAAGGCGCTACCCGAACCCGTCGATCACTTCCTCACTCAGGCCGACCTCACGCTGACTGTTCCCGGCCCGATGACCCCGGAGCTCAGCGACCAGGTCGAGTTGGTCGCCGATCTCGAATCCGGCGGCGCCGCATCGGTGTATCGCGTCTCGGAGGCGAGCGTCCGACGTGCTCTCGACGCGGGCAAGACCAGCAGCGAACTGCTCACGATGTTCACCGCGCACTCGTCGACGCCGGTTCCGCAGTCGCTGACCTATCTGATCGAAGACGTGGCACGCAAGCACGGGCAGCTCCGCGTCGGCATCGCGTCGTCGTTCATCAGATGCGAGGACCCGACGATGCTCGCAGCCGTATTGCGTAGCGACGCAGCCGAACACCTCGCGCTGCGCGCGCTCGCGCCGACGGTGGCGATCTCGCCGTCGGAGGTCCGCACGGTGATCGATCGACTCCGCGACGCGGGATTTGCTCCCGCGGGCGAGGATTCGTCCGGCTCACTCGTCGACCTGCGCGAGCGCGGCAGTCGCGTGTCGTCGGGACGGGGTCGGCGTCGACCGACACCCCGCCGCTCGACGCCGACCGCCGACCAGTTGCAGTCGGTGGTGAGCCGCATGCGCTCGCACGACAGGGCCACGCGGGCCACTCCGGCGACTGCGGGAAAGTCCGACGCCGCACCGGTGCGCGCCGTCGGCGGTGGCGAATCCACCACTGCCCTCATCCAATTGGCGCTTCGGGCGAATCGACGTCTACTCGTCGGCTACGTCGACGCCCACGGCTCGGCCAGCAGGCACGTCGTGACCCCGCGGCTGCTCGGTGCCGGACAACTCGTCGGCACCGAAGAGGGCTCCGACGACGAGCAGCACTTCACCCTGCACCGCGTGACCAGCGTCGAGTTGCTCGACAACTGACGCTGGTCACGAATCACCCGGCGAGCGCAGCAGCCTCCGGCTCGGCATCGTGTGCGTCGCCGATCGGTCGCTTGACGTTGATCAGCAGGCCGGCGAGCACCGCGACGCCCGCGAGTATGGCTGCGGCGACGTAGAACCCGGTGCTCTGCCCGTGCACCAGCGCCTGTGCCTTCACGGCCTTTGCGTCGGCGGGTCCATGGACCGATGCCATGTGCGCGGTCACGAACGACGCGGTTGCCGTTGCCGCGATCGTGTTCAGGAGTGCGGTGCCGATCGCGCCGCCGACCTGCTGGGAGGTGTTGACCATGGCCGACGCCACGCCTGCATCCCGCGGCTCGACGCCGTAGGTCGCCAGGTTCATCGACGTCATGAAGACGGTGCCCATGCCCATGCCGAGGAGGAACAGGGCGGGGAAGACCACGCTCCAGTACCGCGTCGACTCGGCGGAGATCTGGCTGAGCAGCAGCATCCCGCAGGCTGCGAGGAGCGCGCCCGGCACGAGCAGGAACCGGGGCGGCACTCGCGTGATGAGGCGCACCGCGATCTGGGTCGAGCCGACCAGCATGCCGCCGACCATCGGCAGGAAGGCCACACCGGCCATCAGCGGCGAATAGTGGTGCACCACTTGCATGTACAGCGTGAGGAACAGGAACGCTCCGAACATCGCGACCACCGACAACGCGACGGTGAGGTAGGCGCCGCCACGCGCGCGGTTCGCAACGACACGCAGTGGGAGCAGCGGATGACTGCTGCGCGCCTGCCACGCGACGAACGCGACCAACAACACCACCGCGGCGACCAGGCAGATGACGGTCCCGGTGTCGCCCCAGCCCTCCTCGGCAGCCCGACTGAATCCGTAGACGACGAGCGCGAGTCCGCCTCCACCGAGGATCACTCCGAGCACATCGAGGCCGGGTGCGTGATTGTGGGCGCGTGGAGGTTCTTTGATCTCGACGATCGCGCCGAAGAGCGCGATCGCGGCGAAGATCACGTTGATGTACATCGTCCAGCGCCAGTCGAGCACCTGGGTGAGGAATCCGCCGAGCAGGAGACCGACGGCCGCGCCGCCGCCCGCGATCGCGCCGAAGATGCCGAACGCCTTCGCACGTTCCTTTGGCGCGGTGAACATGACCGTCAGCAGCGACAACGCGGCCGGAGCGAGCAGCGCACCGAATGCTCCCTGCAGCGCGCGCGAGCCGAACAGCATCCCCTGGTTCACCGCGGCTCCGCCGAGCGCGGACGCCAGCGCGAAGCCCACGAGGCCGACCATCAGTGCACGACGACGCCCCCACAGGTCGGCGATGCGTCCGCCGAACAGCAGCAGACCGCCGAATGCCAGCGCATACGCCGTGATCACCCACTGCTGATTGGCATCGCTGATGCCGAGATCGACCTTGGCGTCGGGCAGCGCGATCTGGACGACGGTACCGTCGAGCACGACCATCAACTGCGCGATGCAGATGAAGACGAGCGCCTTCCAGCGCCGGGGGTCGGGCTCCGCGGACAGAGTTGGCGTCTCGGAAGCTGACGACCCAGAAGATGGCTTCTCGGAAGTTGACATGAAGAGTGAGATCCCCACTTGCGTCGTAGTACCCCGGAGATATCCGGAGGTTTGCTCCGCTTACTTTACGCCGCGATGCTCGCGCGGGACAGTGGAATTTAACGGACATAGCGGACACCAGCCGCGCAAAAAACACATCCACGAGCCGGGCAGATAAACCCTTATACAATGGCGCGGGTGACTGATGGACCCCTGATCGTGCAATCCGACAAGACGCTGCTCCTCGAGGTGGATCACCCCGACGCCGCGGCAGCGCGCGGTGCGATCGCCCCCTTTGCCGAACTCGAGCGCGCTCCCGAGCACGTCCACACCTATCGGGTGACGCCGCTGGCGCTCTGGAATGCGCGCGCCGCGGGGCATGACGCCGAGCAGGTTGTCGACGCTCTCGTGTCGTTTTCGCGGTATGCCGTCCCGCAGCCGCTGCTGATGGACATCGTCGACACGATGGGCCGGTTCGGGCGGCTGCAGCTCGTGAAGAGTCCGGTACACGGGCTGACCCTGGTCAGCTTCGACCGTGCGGTCCTCGAGGAGATCCTGCGCAACAAGAAGGTCGCGCCGATGCTCGGTGCGCGGATCGACGACGACACCGTCGTGGTACATCCGTCGGAGCGGGGTCGGCTCAAGCAGGTGCTGCTCAAGGTCGGTTGGCCCGCGGAGGATCTTGCGGGTTATGTCGACGGCGAGGCACATCCCATCGCGTTGGAACAGGACGAGTGGCATCTGCGCGACTATCAGGAGATGGCAGCCGACTCGTTCTGGGCGGGCGGCTCGGGTGTCGTCGTGCTGCCGTGCGGTGCGGGCAAGACGATGGTCGGCGCTGCGGCGATGGCCAAGGCACAGGCGACAACGCTCATCCTGGTGACGAATACCGTTGCGGGACGCCAGTGGAAGCGTGAGCTGATCGCACGTACGTCGCTCACCGAAGAGGAGATCGGCGAATATTCGGGTGAGCGCAAGGAGATTCGTCCCGTCACCATCGCCACCTATCAGGTGATGACGCGAAAGTCGAAGGGCGAGTACAAGAATCTCGATCTGTTCGACTCCCGCGACTGGGGCCTCATCGTCTACGACGAGGTGCACCTGCTGCC
>NZ_DLSO01000043.1:0-64288 GCF_002500165.1 Gordonia sp. UBA7860
ACGTCGTCGACGATCAGCACGCGCCGGCCGGTGATGTCGATGCCGCTCGCCGGGATCTCCAGCCGAGCTGTGCCGTACTCGAGGTCGTAGTCGACGCCGTAGACCGGCGGGGGCAGTTTTCCGCCCTTACGGACCGCCAGGATGCCGACCTCCAGCTCTTGTGCGACGGCACCGCCGACCAGGAAGCCACGGGCGTCGATTCCCGCAACGAGGTCGACGCCGGAACACCCGTGCGTCAGCGCCGTCACGATCGACGAGAATCCCTCCGTGTCGGCGAGGACCGGGGTCAGATCACGAAAGAGGATGCCCGGCTTCGGAAAGTCGGGAACCGTGCGTTGATGCTCGGCGATCGCCGCCCGTGCCCGGAGGACCGCCTCGCGCGTGATCTCGTCGGAACCGCCGGTCGCGCGCCCACTGCTCACGCGCTCACTCACCGCTCACCCACCGATCCATGTTCCATCCCGTTCCATTGCGGCCGAGTCCGGCAACCACGTTGTCGACTCGATCATTCCATCGTCGAACCCGCGGAGCAGCGAACAACGGAATCGACGGGACATCCGACCACGCCGCGCCCTCGATCGCCCGGACGAGACTCAAGTGTTCGCTACCGAGCGCGCCGACGCTGCGCGCGGCGATAGCGTCGGAGACTGCTTGGTCGTCAAAGTCGTTGATGTCCAACGGATCTCCGTCGAACAGCTGATACGCGTCTCGGCTCGGATCGGCGGCGCCTGCCGCGGCGAACGACGTTCCGTTCACTACCAACACCGCGTCGGCGGTCTTTCCGAGGTCGCTGATACCGAACTGTGGCGACGACACGTCGGTGACCGAGATGCCGGCCGCGCGACAGGAGTCGGCGATCGCTGCGACCATCTGCCGTTGTCGGTCACCTGGCGCGAGGTAGCCGATGCGGACCCGGATGCCCGACTCCTCACCCGCTCCAGCAAGGAGTTCTCGCGACTTGGCGATGTTCGCACGCAGGTATCCCTGACCGAACTCGCCGTTGATCGCTGCCGCGAGGCGGTCCGCGGGCGCAAGCGTCCGGAGATTCCACAACTGCGCACCCTGGCCGAACGTGCGCGTCAGCGCATCCCGGGGTACACAACTGGCGAACGCCCGTCGAACGGCGACGTCGGCGAAGACCCCACGACGCGAGAGCACCACTTCTTCGACGCCCAGCGCCCGGCCGGGCGCGTCGGGGGCTTGCACCTGCCCCGCGGAGTTCTGGTCGCTGCGTTTGGCATCGCCGTCTGTCAGTCCTGCAGTCACGTCGGCGACGCTGTACGAGTTGCCAGTGATGAGGCGTGCCGAGTCGGACCTGCCATGCACGAGGATCCTCGACACCTTCGGTGCGTCTCCCCACCACTTCGGGTTGGGGACGAGCAGCACGCCTGCGTCGGTCACCTCGGAGATCTCGTAGGGACCCGACGACGGTACGTTGTCGGCACCGCCGCCCGCTCGCAGCTCGAACGCCGATGTCCAGGCCTTCGCGATCTTGCGGATCGCGGCCCGGTCGGACGACCTGATCGACGTCAGTACGTCGGCGACGCCCGCGACGCGGCCGACCACCTGCGCGGGCATGAGGGAGCCCGCCCCGAACAGCGAGAGCCAGTCACGGTAGTCACGACCGCGCTTGAAGGTCACTGTCGCCGACTTGGAGCCCGCTGTGCAGTCGACGGCGTCGATGTCTCGGTACCCCGCGGTGGTCGCGGCCCCGAACTCCGGAAACCGTCCGCTCATCGCCGTCCACGCGAGGACCAGATCGTCGCAGTCGAGCGGCGTGCCGTCGGAGAACGCGGCGTCGGGCGTGAACTGGTAGGTCAGCGTCTGTACCGGACCCGCCTGCACGCTCACCGTGCCGATGTCACGGTCGGGCGTCACCTGACCCGACGCCCCGAGATAACTGAACCCGGGGAACACTCGGCCGGTCAGCATCAACGCGCCGTCGGCGTTGCCTGCGGCGGTGTTCGCGTTGGCCGTGCTCAGGCGCGCGTCGGTGAGGTAGTCGAGCGTCGGTGGTGGGTCGTCGCCGCACGCGGCGACCACCCCGACCATGACGAGGCCCGCCAACACCATCGCGAGCACTTTCGTGCTGCGCACTGACGTCACGGCGCGCCTATCGGGAACGCCGACGCTTGCCGGTGGGAGCCTGCGGCTCCTCCCCCGCATCCTTTGCAGCGCGAGCACTCCGTGCGCTCGACGCCGCACTCGAGCGACCACGAACCGGCCGGTCTGCCGCGCTGACGTCTTCACCGGCCTCGATCGCGCTGCGACGCGCCAGCACACGCGCGGTGTGCTTCTTGATGTCGGAACGACGTTCCTTGAGCGTGACGAGCAGCGGGGCCGCGAGGAAGATCGACGAGTAGGTACCGACGACAACGCCGACCAACTGGATCAGTGCGAGGTCCTTGAGCGTGCCGACACCGAGCAACCACACGGCGATCACCATCAGCGCGATGATCGGCAGCACGGAGATGACCGTCGTGTTGATCGACCGCATCAGGGTCTGGTTGATCGCGAGGTTGGCCTGCTCGGCGTACGTCCGACGCGTCGTCTGCAAGACCGACCGGGTGTTCTCACCGACCTTGTCGAACACGACGACGGTGTCGTAGATCGAGAAGCCCAGGATGGTGAGCAGACCGATCACCGTTGCCGGAGTGACCTCGAAACCGACGAGCGAATAGATTCCCGCTGTCACGACGATGTCGAACAACAGCGAGGCGAGTGCCGCCACCGACATCTCCCTGTCGAAGCGGATGGCGATGTAGACGAAGACGATCACGAGGAACACCGCAAGGGCGATGAGCATCTTCTCGGTGATCTCTTTGCCCCAGGTCGAACTCACCTCGGAGATGCTCACGTCGCGGTTGGTGAGTTCTGGCCCGAAGCGGTCGGTCAGCGCCTGGGTGAGTGTCGACGCCTGCTGCACCGTCAGCGTCTCGGTACGCACCTGCACGGTCTGCGCAGCACCGGAACCCGCGGTCTGGACCGCTTCCGGCGCGCTGCCCAGCGCCTTGGTCGTGACGTCTTCGACGGATTGACTCGTCACACCCTGTGTGACGGGGATGGAGATCTGTGTTCCGCCTTCGAACTCGATACCGAAGGAGAACCCTCGGATGGCGATGGAAGCGATGCAGATGACGACGATCGCCAGGCTCACCAGGTACCACATGCGCCTGCGTCCGACGATCTCGAATGCACCGGTGCCGGTGTAGAGCCGAGACAGGAACGACCTGTTGGTGTCGGCGACGAAGTCGGCGTCGCTTCCGGCAGACGGAGTCGGCGCCGAGCCGTCGCGTGTGTCGTTGGTGGTTGTCATTTCGACGTTCCTTCTGCGACGGTCTGCTCGTTGTCGGTGCGCTCTGCGGCCGCCCGGTCTGTCCTGCTGGTGCGCTGGCGACGCTGTCGCGCCACCTCACTCACCGCGCCGAGGCCGTTGATCTTCGGCCGCGAGAGGAAGTCGCTTCTACTGGCCAGCACAACAAGCGGATGGGTGACGAGGAAGACCACGACGACGTCGAGGATGGTTGTGAGACCCAACGTGAACGCGAACCCACGGACCTCACCGATCGCGAGGATGTAGATCACGGCTGCGGCGATGAAGCTGACAGCGTTGCCCGACCAGATGGTCCGGCGGGCGCTGGCCCAGCCACGCGGCACCGCCGACCGGAAACTTCGTCCCTCGCGCATCTCGTCCTTGATGCGTTCGAAGTAGACGACGAACGAGTCGGCCGTCATACCGATACCGATGATCAGACCCGCGATACCCGCGAGGTCGAGCGTGAATCCGATCCATCGGCCGAGCAACACGATGATGCCGTAGACCGCGGCACCGGCGAGGATCAGCGAGAGGATCGTCAGGAAGCCGAGTGCACGGTAGTAGGCGAGGGCGTAGATGAAGACCGCGATCAGACCGATCAGGCCGGCGATCAGACCCGCACGCAACGACTGCAGACCCAGCGTTGCCGAGACCGTCTCGGCATCGGACGTCTTGAACGAGAGCGGCAGCGAGCCGTACTTCAGCACATTGGCGAGGTCGCTGGCCTCTGTCTCGTTGAACGATCCGGTGATCTGTGTCTTGCCGCCGGAGATCTGCGAATTGATCGTTGCGGCCGACACGACACGGCTGTCGAGGACGAACGCGGTGGTGTTGCCGATGTTCTTGGCGGTGAACTCGCTCCAGGTCTGCGCCGCGTTCGGCTTGAAGTCGAGGTAGACCGTCCACGCACCGGTCTGTTGATCGGATCCCGAGCTCGCAGAACTGATGTCGCGACCGTCGATGATCTGGGGCGCGAGCAGGTAGACCTGCTTGCCGTCCTCCGAACACGCCACGAGGTACTGATTGGAGATGTCGTTACCGAGAAGTGGATCGTTCGCGCCGGTCGAGCAGTCCATCTTGGACATGTAGGCCTTGAGCCCGTCGGTGTTGGCGCCCGCGGGAACCTGTCGCAGCTTGCGCTGCTCCTCGATTGCCTTGGCCGCCTGGTCGGCGGGCTGCTCGTCGGTCGGCTTCGCCGCGTCGTCCTTCTTCGGCTGCGGCGTGGCGGCCTGCACCTCGACGACGGGACGTACGAACAGGCGGGCGGTCTGGCCGAGCGTTTTGGCCTGGGCGCCGTCTTGACCGGGGACCGTGATGATCAGGTTGCTGCCGTTGACGACGACCTCGGACCCGGAGACGCCGAGGCCATTGACGCGCTGCTCGATGATCTGCTTGGCCTGATCGAGTTGTTCACGCGTCGGCGGATTGCCCGACTCCGTACGCGCCGTCAACGTAACTCGGGTGCCACCCTGCAGGTCGATGCCGAGCTTCGGCTCCGGTGATCCGCCACCGGTAAAGAAGATGAGCGCGTAGATCGCCGCAAGCAGCACGAAGAACAGTGTCAGCGGGCGCCATGGCGGGATCTCGCGCGCTGGCGACCGCCGCTTCTTCGCTGGCTTTGTGGTCGACGACCCTCGTGTCTTGGTCGACGATCCTCGTGTGTTCGTCGACGCCCGTTTGTTGGTCGACGTCTCTGTCGCCCGGCGAGGGGTGGTCACGTTGTACTCGATCTCCTTCAGCGCGCGTCAGATGGCCGCAGGCCACTGTACTGATAGGCCACACGGCCGCACGCCACTCTACTGATCAGCGCTGACGCGTTCACACGACCCCACCGGGCAGTGTGACGCGCCAGCAGTGCTGCACAGACCAGACGCGTTACTTGTCCGAATCGGAGCTGTTTCCGCCCTGATCCTTACGCAGGTTGATCTCTGTGTCGTCGGCGTCGCGGTCGTCGTCGCCACCCGAGATGGAGTCGTAGCTCACGGTGCCGTCGATGGTCGAGAACTCGTCACCATCTGCGGTCAGGGGTGCGCTCGGCGGGACGTAACCGGCGTAGGTCGCCGCGGCATCCTCGGTGGGTACGACCTTCATGATTGCCAGGCGATTCCAGCGCGTGACCACTCCGGTCGCGATCTCGACGTCGATGTAGTCCGCCGACGAGGCGTCGATGATGGTGCCGAACAGGCCCGAGGTGAGCTGGATGCGCGTGCCGGTCTGAATCGAATTCTGCATGTCCTGCTGCTCGGCAGCGCGCTTCTTTTGCTTGCGCATGGAGAAGAACATGAAGCCGGCGAGGAGCACGAGCAGAAGCGGAAAGAGCAGAGATTCCATGAGAGAGCGATCAGTCCTTCGTTGAATGTTGAGGTTGCACGCCGTAGCTGTGCACTCCCTCTAGTGTGCCATGCCGCGAATTCGGACATTTGGCTCACTACCTGGGTGCTCAGAGGTCGTCGAACAGCGATTCACCGTCGACGTCGCGCGGACGAACACCGAATGTCGCGTTCAGCGCACCCGCAGGCGGTGTCAATCCGAGGTGATGCCACGCCGCGGCCGTCGCCACTCGACCGCGTGGAGTCCGCGCGATCATCCCCGCACGCACGAGAAAGGGTTCGCAGACCTCTTCGACGGTTGCGGGCTCTTCGCCGACGGCAACGGCCAGAGTCGACACACCCACCGGTCCACCGCCGAAAGCCCTGATCAGCGCATTGAGCACGGCACGGTCGAGCCGGTCGAAGCCGAGTTCGTCGACGTCGTAGACGGACAGCGCAGCCCGTGCGGTGTCGACAGTGACGGTTCCGTCACCGCGCACCTCCGCATAGTCGCGTACACGCCGCAGCAGCCGATTCGCGATACGCGGTGTCCCGCGTGACCGACTCGCGATCTCCGACGCCGCGTCGCCGCCGAGATCGATGCCGAGAATGCCCGCAGAACGGCGGAGGACTCGCACCAACTCGTCGGTCTCGTAGAACTCCATGTGGGCGGTGAACCCGAACCTGTCGCGCAGCGGGCCGGTCAGCGACCCCGACCGCGTGGTCGCGCCGACGAGCGTGAACGGTGCGACGTCGAGTGGAATCGACGTCGCGCCCGGCCCCTTGCCCACCACGACGTCGACTCGGAAGTCCTCCATAGCGAGATACAGCATCTCCTCGGCGGGGCGGGCGATTCGGTGAATCTCGTCGATGAAGAGCACATCTCCCTCGACCAGATTCGACAGCATCGCCGCGAGATCGCCTGCCCTCTCGAGCGCCGGACCAGACGTGACCCTGATCGCGGCACCCATCTCGGCCGCGATGATCATCGCCAACGACGTCTTACCCAGCCCGGGAGGTCCCGACAACAGGATGTGGTCGGGTGTTCCTCCCCGACCACGCGCTCCGTGCAGAACGAGTTCGAGCTGTTCACACACCCGCGGTTGCCCGATGAAGTCGGCCAGTGAACGCGGACGCAGGCCCGCGTCGAGGTCGCCGTCGGACCGCACGGGCGTCGCGTTGACCTCGCGCTCGATCGGCTCGTCGGAACTCATCACGACTTACCCAGCACCGCAAGGGATTTCCGCAAAGCGGCGGACGCATCGGCATCGGGTGTCTCCGCGAGAATCGCGACGACGGCCTTCTCCGCGGGCGCCGCGGTGAAGCCGAGTCCGACGAGCGCCTCGATGACCTGATCCCGCACTCCACCCCCCGTGACGCTCACGCCTGCCGGTCCGTCTGCCGGCGGACGATCGACCTTGTCACGAAGCTCGACGACGAGCCGCTCGGCGACTCGCTTGCCGATCCCGGGGACGGAGGTGAGCGCTTTGACGTCGGAGTCGGCCAGCGCCCTGCGCAGCGCCTCGGGTTCGAGGACGGCCAGCGTGGCCATCGCGAGCCGCGGCCCCACACCGGTCACGGTCTGCAGCAGCGCGAACAACGCTCTGGCGTCGGGCTCGGTGAACCCGTACAGGGTCATCGAGTCCTCGCGCACGATCATCGAGGTGAGCAGCGTCGACTCCTCACCCCGATGCATCCGCGACAACGTCGACGGCGTGGCGAGAACGCGGTATCCGACACCGGCGCAATCAATCACCACATGGTCGAGCGCGACGTCGACAACCGGCCCACGAACAGATGCGATCATGATCCGCTCCTCCCCTGTGCTGCGCTGGCGGCGCGCTCGCGCGCGGTGTCGGCGGCGCGCTCGCGCGCGGCGGCGATCTTCTCACGATGTCGGACGGCCGCGGCCTCGGCCTGCCGCTGCGCAGCCAGCATCCGCTCGGCCATCGGGCCTCGCCAACAGTGGCAGATCGCGAGAGCCAACGCGTCGGCGGCGTCGGCGGGGCGCGGCTTGGTCTGCATGCCGAGAATGCGGGTGACCATTGCGGTGACCTGCGCTTTGTCGGCACGTCCGCTGCCGGTCACCGCGGCTTTGACCTCAGATGGGGTGTGGAAGCGTACGGGTATCTCGCGCTGACCTGCGGCGAGCGCGATGACGCCACCTGCCTGCGCGGTGCCCATCGCCGTGGAGACCTGGTTCTGGGCGAACACCCGCTCGATCGCGACGACGTCGGGGTGGTGCGTGTCGAGCCAATGAGAGGCCGCGGTGTACACCGCGAGCAGTCGTCGTTCGAGGTCCATGTCGGTCGGTGTGCGGACAACGTCGACGTCGAGCGCAGTCACCTGGCGACCAGCACCCGACTCGACGAGGGCGATACCGCATCGCGTCAGCCCCGGGTCGACGCCCATCACTCGCACACGTACTCCTCGGATTGCAGCGAACAGTTGTTCGAGATATTACCGAGGGGGCCCGACAATGCGGGTGATCGACACGGCGTAAGAGTGGACTCGATGACGCGATTCGAACCGTTTACTCCGCAGGGCCTGGCGCAGCTGTGCATCGACCGCTGCGCCGACCTTCCCGGCATCGCCGTCGTCGGAGTCGACGGCGCGCCCGCCGCCACGCCAGAGATACTCGCCTCCGAGATCGTCGACGGTCTGCGAGCGCGCGGCCGAGCGGCGGCCGTTGTCCACACGTCGGACTATCTGCGCCCGGCATCGCTGCGGCTGGAGTACGGCAGATCCGATCCCGAGTCATACCGGGAGAACTGGTTCGACTTCGCCGCGATCGGCCGGGAGGTGATCGACGCCGTCCAGACGCATCGACGATGGCTGCCACGGTTATGGGACCCGGTGCGCGACAGATCATTTCGCGACGAACACCAGTACGCCACCGACTCCCAGATCATCGTCGTCGCAGGCCCGATGCTGCGCACACACGGACTCGACCTCGACCTAGTGATCCACCTGGCCATGTCGGAGGGCGCTCTGCGACGCCGGACGCCCGACGCCGAGCAGTGGACCATCCGACCCCTGCTCGACGACGATGCGCACGCTCCGACCGCCGACCTCGAGGTGCGCTACGACCACCCGGACCGACCGGCGCTCGCCCGAACGAACTGAAACTCAGGCGTCGAGTTCCGCGAGGACCTCGTCGCTGACGTCGACGTTGCTGTACACGTCCTGGACGTCGTCACAGTCTTCGAGCGCGTCGATCAGCTTGAAGACCTTTCGGGCGCCCTCGGCGTCGACCGGCACCTCGACGGAGGCACGAAAGTCGGCCTCGGCGGAGTCGTAGTCGATACCGGCGTCGACCAGTGCGGTGCGCACAGCGACGAGGTCGGTCGGCTCGCTGACCACCTCGAACGAGTCGCCGAGATCGTTGACTTCCTCAGCGCCGGCATCGAGGACCGCCATCAGGATGTCGTCCTCGGACTGTCCGTTCTTCTCCAGCGTCACCACACCTCGGCGGGTGAAGAGGTAGGCCACCGAACCCGGGTCGGCCATGTTGCCGCCGTTACGCGTCATCGCGGTGCGGACCTCGCCGGCAGCGCGATTGCGGTTGTCGGTCAGGCACTCGATGAGGATCGCGACGCCGTTCGGTCCGTAACCCTCATACGTGATGGTCTGCCAGTCGGCGCCACCGGCTTCTTCGCCACCGCCGCGCTTGCGTGCGCGCTCGATGTTGTCGTTGGGTACCGAGCTCTTCTTCGCCTTCTGGATCGCGTCGTACAGCGTCGGATTACCGGCGGGGTCACTACCCCCGGTACGTGCCGCGACCTCGATGTTCTTGATCAACTTGGCGAACATCTTGCCGCGCTTGGCGTCGATGACCGCCTTCTTGTGCTTGGTGGTCGCCCATTTGGAATGGCCGCTCATACGCTGTTCCGATCCTTTCGCGTGCCCGCGGCGTCGTTGCCACGCACGGTGTCGTTCGTCATTCGATCTTAGCGGCGACCATCCCGACGAAGTATTCGTGCACTCGTCGATCGCCTGTCACCTCCGGATGAAACGACGTCGCGAGGACGTCACCCTGACGTACCGCGACGATCCGACCCTCCGCGGGACCCTCGGTCACTCGGGCCAGAACCTCCACGCGCTCGCCTGCCCGCTCGACCCAGGGCGCGCGGATGAAGACCGCACGCATCGGGTGACCGTCGGTGATGCCGTTGACCTCCAGATCGGTCTCGAACGATTCCACCTGCCGTCCGAACGCGTTGCGTCGCACCGTGATGTCGAGCGCGTCGAGATGCCGGGCATCGGGCCGTGTGTCGAGGATCTCCGAGGCGAGCATGATCATTCCCGCACACGAACCGTAGGCAGGCATGCCGTCGCGGAGGCGCGCGCGCAGCGGTTCGTAGAGGTCGAACACGCCCAGGAGTCTGCTCATCGTCGTCGACTCCCCGCCCGGGATGATCAATCCGTCGACGGCGTCGAGTTCTTCGCGACGACGCACACTGATCGGCGTCGCTCCCGCAGCGGCGACGGCGGCGAGATGTTCGCGCACATCACCCTGCAGTGCGAGGACTCCGACACGTGGCGATCCGGTGTCCGCGGTCACCTGTCGTGCCGTGCGTGCTGGTCGGCGGGCATCTGGCGGCCGGTGCGGCTCAGACCCTCTTGTGTGACCGCAGCGACGAGCCGACCGTCGCGATCGAAGATGCGGCCCTGGGTCAGCGCGCGGCCACCCCCGGCCGACGGCGAGCTCTGGTCGTAGAGCAGCCATTCGTCGGCACGGAACGGTCGCATGAACCACATGGCGTGGTCGAGCGAGGCCGCCTGCGGTTCGATACCGGGGTGCGGCACCTTCGACGATCCGAGCAACGTCATGTCACTCATGTAGGCCAGCGTGCACACGTGGATGGTCTGATCGTCGGGCAGTCGGTGTCGGTACCGGAACCAGACTCGTTGCTGCGCAGCGAAATACGGATTCGTCACCATGTCCTCGCGCGGCACCACACGAAGGTCGAAGTTCTGCCATTCCTTGAGCACCGACGAATCGTCGTCGGACAGGGTTTCGGCCCTGTCGGGCAACGACTCGGGGTCGGGCGCAGGCGGCATACGGTCCTGGTGCTCGATTCCCTCGTCGCCGTGCACATGGAACGACGCCGACATCGTGAAGATCGCCTCGCCGTTCTGGATTCCGGTGACTCTGCGGGTGCAGAACGACCGTCCGTCGCGGATGCGGTCGACGAGGAAGACTGCCGGAATATCGGGATTGCCGGGCCGGAGGAAGTATCCGTGCAGTGAATGCACCGTGTAGCTGTCGTCAACCGTGCGGGTGGCCGAGACGAGCGCCTGACCCGCGACCTGGCCGCCGAACGTGCGCTGCAGAAAGCTCTCGAACGCACCGCCGCGGTAGATGTCCTTCTCGATCCGCTCGACCTGGAGGATCTCTTCGATGTCTGCCACCTGGACAGTATCCCGCATGATGACACCGCGGCAGACACACAGCCCGGTCAGAGCTCGTCGAGCTCGACGATCCCGTCCTGGACCGCGCGCGCGACGAGGCCCGCCTTGGTCGGGGCAGGACGGCCGATCTCGGCGTACTTGGCCCGAATACGTGTGAGGTGTGTGTTCACAGTGCCGAGCGAAATGTACAGCGCCGCAGCGGTTGCGGGCTTCGTGTCGACCATCAGCCACGTCCGCAGCACCTCGATCTCCCGCGGCGTCAGCTGCGGCTTCGGCAGTGCTTGTCGGCTGCGCGGGTGCTCGGCGGTCGTCGCCGCCTCCCCCACGTTCGCATCGAGCTGCGGCAACAGGTGCATGTGTCGTTCGCCCCGGCCACCGGCCACAGTCGCGCCCTGCCGAGGTCCTTCGCCGACAGCGACGGCCGCTGGAGGCCCGGGCAACGGCATCCGACGCGCGGCGAGGCGGGCCAACGCCTCCTGACGACGTGCCACCGACTCGGCACGACGTCGTGCAGCGTAGGCGTCGAGTTGCACAGCGGGAATGCGGGGTGCGGTAGGTGCGGTCATGTCAGCATCTCCTCGGTCATCGCTTGTGCCGTATCGGTCTACGCCGTCTCGGCTCGGTCATTCGCGGTACTTCGCACCGCGTGCAGATGACGTTATGAGTGCTCAGGTCGCCCGTCGATGGGGAGAACTCCCCTGGGCATGGGGAGAACTCCCCATGGTGCATCGTCGCAGTTCAGAGCTAATGAATTGAACTCAATCGGCGGCGTTGCGCGCGGCCTCTTCGTCGATGAGGGGTAAATCGCCGCGCGTGACGATGCGCGAGGCCACCGCGTACTCGACGAGCTTCGCCCGGCGATTGCTCGCGAGCTTTCCGCCGCCTGCTCGCATTCCGCTGACTCCGAGCTGGTCGAGCTTGTCGCACACGTTGTCGAGCTTGCGGTTGAATTTCGTCAGCGACCAGCCCAGTCTCCCCGCGGCCTGCGCCGACGAGGGGATCGCACTGGCCCCCGTGCCGTCACGACGCAGGATCTCCTCCGCCAAGACGACGATCAGCAGCTTCTGACTCTCGGTCAGCATCGGGACGCCCTGCGTGATCATCCCGCCGACCACCTCGGGCGCGGTCACCGCGTCGACGTGCGGGCTCACCGTGTGGACGTCCACCTCGTAGGTGGTCGGCCCTGCCGTGAACACGATCGTGGTGTGGCCGAAGACCAGCGGCATCCGGGCGCCCGGTCCGAGCACCGCCGAGAATCCGACGTCGCCCGCAGACACGCTGGCCGAGAGATGCGCGCCCTGATTACTCAACCACCACAAGCCATTGACGTTGTGCAGCAACAAGAATCGACGGTGCAGATAGGGATTGTCGTCGACGGACAGATCCGCCTCACGCCCGATCCAGAACCGACGACCCGCGAGAATCCCGAACCGCTCGCCGCAATAGTCGACGAACGCACGCTCGGACTGCGTCTGCGGAACCTGCCCGGACGTCATCGGCGAGCGCACCTCGACGCTGTCATGTGGGCGTGTCCTCCGACGTCTCGACGCTCTCCCCGTCGAGCTCGCCCGACTCCCCGTCGACCTCGCCCGACTCCTCGTCGCTGCGCACCGACACCACCACGACGGTCACGTTGTCGTGCGCGCCGACGAACAGCGCGGCGTCGACAAGGCTTGCCGCGGCATCCTCTGCGGAATCGGAACCCGCGAGAATCTCGGCGATCTCGGCGTCGGGCAGCTCGCCGGTCAATCCGTCGGAGCAGATGAGCAGGACATCGCCGGGTAGTGCCGGGGTGGAAAAGTAGTCGGCGTCCGGCTCGGACATACCCGCACCGAGCGCCCTGGTGATGACGTTGCGGCGCGGATCGATTCGGGCCTGCTCGGCGGTGATCACACCGGCGTCGACGAACTCCTGAACCTGCGAATGGTCACGAGTGAGCAACTGCAGCGTGCCGTTCTGGAACCGGTACGTCCGCGAATCGCCGATGTTGAGGATCAGCCAGTGGAGGACGTCTTCGTCGGTGACGAGCACCGCGCCGGTCACAGTGGTCCCCGCTCGTCGATCGGAGAAACCATCGATACCACCGATGCGCTGCTGCGCGTCGACGAGCAGTCGGTCGAGTACGTCTCGGGTATCGGCGAGTTCGGCACCAGGCTCGACCTCGGCCAGCGTCAGGAGCGCCGCCTCACTGGCCAGCTCGCCACTCTCGTGACCGCCCATGCCATCTGCGAGCAGATAGCGTCCGGGCAACACGAGAGCGGCGTCTTCGTTGGCGTCGCGGACACGTCCGACGTCGCTGTACACCGACCAGTCGAGTCGCAGATCTCCGACGATGTCGCTACCGGTCAGCGACGAATCACGGACGATGCTCACCGAGTCCATGGTCAGCAGATCCTACCGGCGGGTTCGCCACCCGCGGGTGACGTACCCACCGTCGGCGCGAACGTGTCCATGTCGTCGATGCGCCTACCAGCCGCGCTCGGCAAGACGATGCGGTGCCGGGATGTCGTCGACGTTGATGCCGACCATCGCCTCACCGAGTCCGCGCGAGACCTTCGCGAGCACATCCGGGTCGTCGTAGAACGTCGTCGCCTGCACGATCGCCGCCGCCCGCTGCGCGGGGTTACCCGACTTGAAGATGCCGGAACCGACGAACACGCCCTCGGCGCCGAGCTGCATCATCATCGCGGCGTCGGCAGGAGTGGCGATGCCGCCGGCGGTGAACAGGGTCACCGGCAGTTTGCCCGCGTTGGCGACCTCGACGACGAGATCGTACGGAGCCTGCAATTCCTTTGCCGCGACGTACAATTCGTCCTTCGGCAGCGAGGTGAGGCGTCGGATCTCATCGCGGATCTTGCGCATGTGGGTCGTCGCGTTCGAGACGTCGCCGGTGCCGGCCTCACCCTTGGAGCGGATCATCGCAGCACCTTCGGTGATGCGTCGAAGCGCCTCGCCGAGGTTGGTGGCACCACACACGAACGGCACGGTGAACGCGAACTTGTCGATGTGATTGGCGTAGTCGGCGGGCGTCAGCACCTCCGACTCGTCGATGTAGTCGACGCCGAGACTCTGCAGGATCTGCGCCTCGACGAAGTGTCCGATACGTGCCTTGGCCATCACCGGGATGCTGACCGTGTTGATGATCCCGTCGATCATGTCGGGGTCGCTCATGCGCGACACGCCACCCTGCGCACGGATGTCGGCGGGTACCCGCTCGAGCGCCATCACCGCGACAGCGCCCGCGCCCTCGGCGATCTTCGCCTGCTCGGGTGTGACGACGTCCATGATCACGCCGCCCTTGAGCATCTCGGCCATTCCGCGCTTGACGCGGGCGGTGCCGTGTCCTGCCTGCGAGTCCGCAGCGGCGTGTCCGTTGACCGACGAGGTTGCGTCGGTCGCGGGCTGCTCCACTGATTCTAATCGACTCACTGATGTTCTCCTGATTTCGCGTTCACGGCCCATCGGCGATCCACTGGGCTCCTGGCCTTACAGGATAGGCGACCCCGAATTGTGTCCCGGCCGCAGGTTCGCCGCCGCTCAGGACGATTCGTCCGGTGCCACCCGCTCGGAGATCTCGAAGTACGCAGGCGGTGCAGCGGTGCCTCCGAGCTTGAGCCAGCGGACCGGCCTCCTGGTTGCCAGCGCCCGCGTGTCGCGAACGGCGTCGTTGTAGAAGCGTCGTGCCATCATCACGCGAGTCTCGGCATCGGCGAGTTCGATCGACAGCGAGGCAGGACGAGCGCCGTTATCGGTACGGGCAAGTGCTGCGGAGACGTCGTTCTCAGCGTCCTCGCGTTGATCGGACGCCGCGCTCTCGGCGCGGTCGGCGACCGCGGTGAGTGTGGCCGCGGCCGCTCTGTCACGGTCGTCGGTCGATGTCTCCATCCACGCCGCGATTGCCCGCGCGACGACGCTTCGCCGCTCGAGCGCCGATTCCAGAGACCGACGTGCCAGATCGACGCGGACGTTCAGCCGGTCGAGGCGGTTGGCGGTCTTGTAGGCCCACGCCGCCGCCACGACAACCAGCACCACCACGAGGAACACGATCGTCGCCACGGTGCCCGAGACCGTGATCCCGGAAAACCGCACGGCGTCGGCAAGGTTCGATGCCACGTGTGGCCCTGCACCATTCATGTCCGAGCCCACTCAGTCCGACACCACGACGGGTCCGGCGTCGACGGTGACCGTCTCGTACACGCGCAGGATCTGGTCGGCCACACGCGACCAGTCGTACTTGGCGGCTCTCGCCCGACCGGCCTCGACGAGGTCGGCGCGGGCGTCGTCGTCGGAGAGGAGTGCTGTCACGGCGTCGGCGAGCTCATCGGCAGAACCGACGGCAACGAGCTTTCCCGCACGGCCGTCGTCGAGAACGCGTCGGAAGGCGTCGAGTTTGCTCGCGACCACCGCTGCGCCCGCCGCCATGGCCTCCACCAGAACGATGCCAAAACTCTCGCCACCGAGATTGGGTGCCACGTACACGTCGGCCGACGCCAACGCCCGGGCCTTGGTCTCGTCGTCGGCCTGGCCGAGCAGTACGAGGTGGTCGGCGAGATCTCCTGCTCGACGCCTCAACGCACGCTCGTTGCCTCCGCCGACCACCAGGATTCGGACGTCGGGAAAACTCTCGACGATCGTCGGCAATGCACGCATCAGGATGTCGATGCCCTTGCGTGGCTCGTCGAAGCGACCGAGGAACAGCACTGATCGGCCAGGGTGCGGGTAGCCGGGCAGTGGCGGTGAGTCGGCGAAACCCGCACAGTTGATTCCGTTCGGGATCTCGACCGCGTCGGAACCCAGCGACTCCATCTGCCAGCGACGCGCGAGCTCCGACACGGCGATCTTCCCGGCGATCCGCTCGTGGTACGGGCGCAAGATGCCCTGAAATGTCTTCAACCACAACGACTTCGACGTCGAGGTGTGAAACGTCGTGACTATCGGCCCCAACGCGACCATCAACGCCAGCATCGACAGACTCGGCGAATTGGGTTCGTGGACGTGCAAGACGTCGAACTCGTTGTCGGCGATCCAGCGGCGAAGCGTGAGGTAGCCGTGTGGGCTGAAGCAGACGCGAGACACCGACCCGTTGTAGGGCAGGGCCACCGCGGGACCCGCCGACACCACGTAGTCCGGCAGCACCGTCTCGTCGGCGGCCGGCGCGAGGACGCTCACGGTGTGGCCACGATCGATGAACACCTCGGCGAGCTCGACCACATGTGCCTGCACGCCGCCCGGAACGTCGAACGAGTACGGACAGACCATTCCGATCCTCATCCGGTGCTCTCGATTCGCGCACGACGTTCCGCCGACCAGTCGGACTCCCAGAGCGGCTGCAACATGTGCCAATCCGCGGGATGTGCCGCGATGTTCGTGGCGAAGGCGTCGGCCACCGCCTGGGTGGCCTGCTCGACGCCGCCCGACACGTCGACCGACTCTCCGACCAGGATTTGCGACCTCCCGTCCGGAAGGAAGAAGTGGTGTACGGGCATGAGCGCTGCGCCCGTCTCGATCGCGAGGCGCGCAGGGCCGGCGGGCATGCGGGTCGGCTCACCGAAGAACTGCACCGGAACGCCGTGGCGGGTCAGGTCGCGTTCTGCGAGCAGACATACCACCGACCCTTCGCGAAGTCTGTCGGCGAGACGCGCGAACGGAGGCTGTTCCCCACCGGTGAGCGGAAAGATCTCGAACCCGAGACTCTCGCGATACGCGACGAATTGATCGAACAGCGACTCCGGTTCGAGTCGTTCGGCCACTGTCGAGAATCGATGACCGCGATTGATCAGCCACACCCCGGCCATGTCCCAGTTGCCACTGTGCGGCAACGCGAAGATGAGCCCCTTGCCCTTCGCGATCTCGGCCTCGAATCGGGCGACATCGTCGTCGGCGATGTGCACCGACGCCGCGGCGTTCGCCAGTCCCATGGCGGGCAGTCGAAAGGCTTCGTACCAGTACCTGGCATACGAGCGCATCGCGTCGGCGACGAGTTCGTCCGGCACGTCCTGCGGCCGTGTGGCTCCGATCACGCGGGCAAGATTGCGTCGCAACTGCTGCGGGCCGCCGTTGCGGCGACCGACCATCGCGCCCGCGCCCTCGAAAACGGTTCTGCCCCAACTGTCCGGAAGCAGACGCACACCGGCCCATCCGGCCCGGTAGCCCAGGTCGGAGACGTACCCGCCGAGGCGGCTCACCGGCTTCCGGTGCCTGCGTCGGGCCCGGCCTGGGTCTCGTTGTCGGCATCGGTGCCGGTGACAGCGTCGGTCCCGGTGTCGGTATCGGCGTCAGTGGTGCTCGGTGCAAGCGGGATCAGGTCTCGGGCACCCGGTGAGCGGGAAATCGACCACATGCGCTGTCCGACGGTGATCACGCTCCCGATCGCGAGAAGCCACATGGCGACGTGAATCGCCCACCATAGTCCGAGACCGGTGAAGCCCGCTCCCACCAGAACGATGATCAGCCGGTCCGGGCGCTCGATGAGACCGCCGTCGCCATACAGACCCGACGCCTCGGCGCGTGCCTTGGCATAGGAGATGACCTGGGAGGTCACCAGGCAGATCATCGTGGCCACGAACAACCACTGGTGCGGCACCGTCCACGCGCACCACCACGCGAGACCCGCGAAGATCGCGCCGTCGGCGATGCGGTCGCAGGTGGCGTCGAGCACCGCACCGAATCGGGTTCCGCCACCGCGTGCTCGCGCCATCGCGCCGTCGAGCATGTCGAACATCACGAACAGCCAGATGACCATCGTGCCCCAGAAGAGGTGGCCCATCGGGAACAGCGTCACCGCCGCCGCGACAGTCGCCACGGTGCCGATCACGGTCATGGCGTCAGGAGTCAGCCCGGTGCGCAGCAACGCACGTCCGAGCGGCAACGTCACCTTCGACACCGACGCCCGGCCTCGAATGCTCAGCACCGCACCGCTCCTTCCCGACCGTTCAGTTCTGTACCTGCGCTGCTCATGCGGTGCGGTCGCGCGCTCATGGGGCGTCGAGCTGCTTCCACGCGTCCGACAGCAGCGCACGGGTATCGCGCAGCAACTGTGGCATGACTTTTGTCTCGCCGACAACCGTGATGAAGTTCGCGTCGCCCACCCACCGCGGAACGATGTGCTGGTGGATGTGCTCCGACAACGAGCCGCCTGCCGCGTAACCGAGATTCAGACCCACGTTGAACGCGTTCGGATTCGACACCGCCTTGATCGTGCGGATCATGCGCTGCGTGAACCCCATCAACTCGTCGGCCTCGCCGGCGGTGAGCGCCTCGAGGTCTGCGACCTGCCGATACGGCACGATCATCGTGTGGCCGGGGTTGTACGGGTACAGGTTGAGCACCGCGTAGACGTGCTCTCCACGCGCCACGATCAACCCGTCTTCGTCGGTCATCGTCGGGATATCGAGGAAGGGGTGCCCGGTGAGGTCCGAACCGTCGGCTGCCTTCTTCACGACCGGCGGGTCGGCCGTGATGTAGGTCATCCGGTGCGGACTCCACAGCCGCTGTAGCCGATCGGGATCGCCGGTACCGCAATCGCGGATCTCACCGGCGTGAGCACCACCGGTCGGGGCCCCACCGCTCGACTCGTCGTCGGCGTCAGGCATCTCCTGCACCTTCGATCAGCTCCTTGGTCGGAGACTCGTTGCGACGGGCGGAAATCCACTCGTCGATGATTCTGACCGCGTCGGCGACGGGAACGCCGTTGACCTGAGTGCCGTCTCGGAATCGGAAGCTCACCGCACCCGCCTCGACGTCACGCTCGCCTGCGAGAAGCATGAACGGCACCTTGCCGGTGGTATGCGTGCGGATCTTCTTCTGCATGCGGTCGTCGGAGTAGTCGACCTCGGCGCGAATTGCCTTGGCCCTCAACTGATCCACGACGCCCTGAAGGTGGTCGACGAACGCCTCGGCAACAGGGATGCCGACGACCTGCACCGGCGACAGCCATGCCGGGAAGGCGCCCGCGTAGTGCTCGGTGAGCACGCCGAAGAACCGCTCGATCGAACCGAACAGAGCGCGGTGGATCATGACGGGGCGATGCTTGGCGCCGTCGGAGCCGGTGTACTCGAGGTTGAAGCGTTCCGGCAGGTTGAAGTCGAGCTGAATGGTCGACATCTGCCAGGTGCGGCCCAGCGCGTCCTTGACCTGGACGGAGATCTTGGGTCCGTAGAACGCGGCGCCACCGGGATCGGGTACTAGGTCGAGTCCGGACTCGCCCGCAACCTCGGCGAGCGTGTTGGTCGCGATCTCCCAGGTCTCGTCGTCGCCGACGGACTTCTTGGGATCCCGCGTCGACAACTCCAGATAGAAATCATCGAGACCGTAATCGCGGAGCAGATCGAGGACGAAGGTCAGCAGCGAGCGCAGTTCGTCACGCATCTGCTCGCGGGTGCAGTAGATGTGTGCGTCGTCCTGAGTGAACCCCCGTGCGCGGGTCAGCCCGTGGATCACGCCCGACTTCTCGTAGCGGTAGACGGTGCCGAACTCGAAGAGGCGCAACGGAAGTTCTCGATACGAGCGTCCACGCGCGTCGAAGATCAGGTTGTGCATCGGACAGTTCATCGGCTTCAGGTAGTAGTCCTGAGCCGGCTTGCGCACCGAGCCGTCGTCGTTGAACTCGGCGTCGAGCTGCATAGGCGGGTACATGCCGTCGGCGTACCAATCGAGGTGTCCCGACACCTCGAACAGGTTGCTCTTGGTGATGTGCGGCGTGTTGACGAACTGATATCCGGCAGCGATGTGACGCTTGCGCGAGTAGTCCTCCATCTCGGTGCGGATGATGCCGCCCTTCGGATGGAACACCGGTAGGCCCGAACCGATCTCGTCGGGGAAGCTGAACAGGTCGAGCTCTGCACCCAGTCGTCGATGGTCGCGCTTCTCGGCCTCCGCGAGCATCTCGAGGTAGGTGTCCTGAGCTTCCGACGACTCCCATGCGGTGCCGTAGATGCGCTGAAGGTCGGCGTTGTCCTGATCGCCGCGCCAGTAGGCAGCCGAACTTCTGGTGAGCTTGAACGCGGAGATGTACTTGGTGGTCGGGACGTGCGGACCACGGCACAGATCGCACCAGATCACCTCGCCGGTGCGGGGATTCAGGTTGTCGTACGCGGTGAGTTCAGCCCCGCCGACCTCCATGACCTCGCTGTCGTCGGCCGCGCCCTTGTCGTCGATCAACTCGAGCTTGTACGGCTCCTTGGCGAGCTGCACCCGGGCCTCGTCCTTCGACGCGTAGACCCGTCGCGAAAACTTCTGACCCGACTTGATGATCTGCTTCATCTTCTTCTCGAGCGCGGTGAGATCTTCGGGGGTGAAGGGCTCTGCGACGTCGAAGTCGTAGTAGAAGCCGTCCTTGATCGGCGGCCCGATCCCGAGCTTTGCCTCGGGAAAGAGATCCTGCACGGCCTGTGCGAGCACATGCGCCGTCGAATGCCTGATCACGCTCCGGCCCGCCTCGGTGTTGGCGGCAACCGGTTCGACGTCGGTGTCGAGATCGGGAGCCCAGGAGAGATCGCGCAGTTGGCCTGCGGCATCACGAACGACGACGACGGCCTCGGGTCCCTTGTTGGGCAGTTCGTGCTCGCGCAGCGCCGTGCCCGCGGTGGTCCCGGCCGGCACACGGATCGTGGCTGGGCTGGTCACCATTGCGTTGTCGGGCACTTCGCTGCTCCTTGATGCGAGGCGGGCGTCGTGCCCGCCTGTGAGTATCGGTGTTCGTGCACGTCGATCGTATCTGCGGGCGCCCCGTCGGCCACCACCGCGGCCGGGATGTCCTACAGGATCGGGCTCGTGAGCCACGAAGCGTCGAGGTTCACCCAGTTCGCGGCAGTTCCCAGCACACCCAAGACCCACAGGGAGGCGAGTACGACGACGCAGGTGACGATGCCGAAAGCCCCCTGCACAGACCAGTGACGTTTCTTCATCCAATCGAGCCAGGCGTCGTATTTGCTTCGCGCGAAGCGCAGTAGCCGTTGAGCCCACGAGAATTCCGACGCGAGGATGCCGAGTCCCAAGAACACGATCAACCAGCCGGGGCCGGGATACGGAATGGCGACGATACCGCCCGCGAGCACCAGCGCACCGACGACGCCGACAATGATCCGATAGGTGAGGTTCAGACGCGCGTCACGCCGGATGACGTATCTGCGTTGACGACTCCAGATGCGTATTCGTTGCCACGTCGGCACGCAGTACTCCACTCTCCGCGTTTGCTGTCTCCGATGCCGTGGGGCTGACGGCACCGGACGACTCGATGTGTCCAGGGTACGTATCCGGCTGCGTCACCTTCCCACGCGCCTCGGCGCGACGCTGCCGAAACTCGGCTGCCAGCGTGACGATGATCGTGAGCAACAGGATCAGTGGATAACACCCGGAGTAGAGGATGACCGTGATGCGATCGACCACTCCCGGATCGGGATATCGCGGCATCATGAACAGCCCGACCGCGATGATGTGATCGGCTCCGTAGTGGCTTCCGCTGCCCCAGTAGTTCCACCAGTACGAAAACGACAGCGCGCCGACCGTCAGCGGGGCCAACCACCGCCACCAGTACCTACGTCCGCGGATGCTGCCCCGGTACGCGAAGTCGAAGGCGACGACCAGCAGCGGTACCACCCACACCCAGTGATGACCCCACGAGAACGGTGACACCGTCGCCGCGGTCATTCCCGCGGTGGTCACCGACAGCAGGCGGCGTCCGCGCCGGTAGGACACGACCGCTGCCCAGAGCCCGAGAATCGCCGCGACGAGCGCCACGGGCATCCACATCCAGTCGGGCGGCGAGAACAGCGGCCCGACCGGTGCGGGCTCGGAGAACCGTCGAACATCGAAATACGCGAGCATCTGCGCGATGAACCCATTCACCGACTGGTTCGCCGGTGAATCCACGCGTCCGATACGTGACTCGCCGGTCACGTATGTCGTCCAGTACTGATGGGCGTCGGCCCTGATGACCAGGTATCCGATCACGACGGTGATGGCGAACCCCACGACTGCCATCGCCGCGGCCCGCCAGCGACGCAGCACGAGCAGGTACACGACGAAGAACGCGGGGGTCAGCTTCAGCCCCGCCGCGATGCCGACGCCGAGACCACGCAGCCTCGATCGCGGATGGAGCAGATCGAGAAAGACGAGGTCGAGCAGGATGATGAACATCAAGAAGACGTTGATCTGGCCGAGCCAGATCGTCGTCCGTACTGGTTCGAGCACCGTGACACAGATGGCTCCGCACACACCGAAGATCGCGAGTTTGCTGTCTGCCTTGTAGCCGAGCGTGCGCATGCCGAGGTATACCGTCGCCACGAGCGCGAGGAAGATCGCCACCCACCACACGATCTTCGCCACCAGCGCACTCATCAGCGCGAAGAGGGTGAACACCACAGCAGAAAATGGCGGATAGGTGAAGCTCAGACGACCCCACACCGGAAATTCGTAGAGTGGTCGGCCATCGAGCACGACACGTCCACCCGCTCGGTAGACGTACAGATCGGTGGCGTTGTCGAACAGCCCGTTGAACTGCGCGCCGATCGGGATCACGAAGATATGCCAGATCAGCGCGACGACGGCGAGTACTCCGACCGCGAGCACCGGCTTCCAACCGAGTACCAGCGGCGACGGTCGCTGATCGACGGTGGTGCTCGCAGACATGAACACACCGTAGCCAAGACTTATCGCAGGTCAGAAACCGAATCGCCGAAGGCGTCGATTGTCTGATTCCGTACCGGTCGACGACCAGCCCGGATCGCCCGTCGTCGCGAAGTCGACCCACGCTCGATGCATCTCGTCGGCGACCCGCTGGTCCGGCTCGGGGCCGACGAGGGAATGCGCCTGGTCGAGGTGATCGAAGACGAACGGGATTTCGACGGCGTGACCTGCCCTGATGTCGGCGATCGGACTCCGGTACCCGAACTCGTAGAGGTGCGTCGAGCCCGATGGACGCGACGCGGCGAGCGTAGTCGTCGGGCCGGAGAATGCGCGTACGGTGAGTGCCTGCGCGAGCACGTCTCCTGGGCTGGCACCGGCGTCGAGTCCGGCGCGGAGGTGGTCGATGCCATTCGGCTGCCGACCGAGTACCGCTGCGGCAGCCTGCTCTGTGATCGCATCGGCTCCGCCCGACGCCGCGAGGAAGAATCGGAACTCGTCGGCGTTCCAGCCTGCCAGCAGCGGAACATCGGCCCCGGCGCCCGACGCGATCGCCTCCTGCGGCACGGAGGTGAGGACGTCACCGACGACGACGGGGAACTGGCTCATGATGCCCATCCCCTTGGCAACCGTCGACTCACCCCACAGGGCGGGGTCGGGGTTCACCATGCATTCGAGTGCCAGTTGCGACTGGGCCGCGAGCAACGCGACGGGATCGACCTCGGCAAACGACTGTGCGTCGGCGTCGACACCGAGGATCTCCGACAGCCGCCCGGTGACCAGACGGGCATCGTCGATCTCAGCGGCCGCTGTACCGTTGCCGCTCTGCATGATCGCTCGCCGGAACAGACCGCGCGCAAGCGGCGACGCCAGTAGCGACGCGACGCTCATGGCTCCGGCCGATTCGCCGAAGATCGTCACGTTGCCGGGGTCGCCCCCGAAGCTCGCAATATTCGCGTGCACCCACTCGAGGGCCGCGATCTGATCGCGCAATCCCCTGTTCTCGACGCCGCCGCTCACCGACGCGAAACCCGCTGTGCCGAGCCGATAATTGAGGCCGACGCAGACCACACCGTCGCGGGCGAACGTATCCCCGGCGTAGATGGCCAACCGGTTGGAACCACGGGTGAACGCACCGCCGTGAATCCACACCATCACAGGTAATCCGCCCGCACTCTGATCCGGGGTCCACACGTTGACAGTGAGGTAGTCGTCGCCGAGTTCGATCACGTTGTCGAGCAGTGCGGCGATCGGCGCCGGGTACGGGACCTGCGGTGCCGTCGGCCCGAACTCGACGGCCGTGCGCACACCGTCCCAGGAGTCGACCGGCCGGGGTGAGTCGAACGCCGCAGGCCCGACAGGAGGAGCAGCGTAGGGAAGGCCGAGAAAGGCCGACACGCCATCGGATCTGCGACCCGAAATACGCCCGGCGGTTGTCGTGACGACGGGGGTCTCGACATGTGTTCGCGTCATGCTCGCGGACAGTACGCCGTGACGACGCCCAGCCGGATGCGATCGCGAAGATATCTCGGATCATCGTCTCATAACTTGTGCCACCGTCTCATAACTCCGCCAGTTCGGGAGTTCGACGATCCGACATATCGTCTCAGTCTTGTTTCTTTGGAGCAAAAGTCGTCGATCGGCAACTGTGTCTCGAAACGCCGTCGCCAAATCTCATTTTGTCGGTAGTTCTGCGATACGTTGTTGGACATGGCACAGCCCCCTCCGTCCGCGCAGCACATGCTGCTCGGATACGCGCGTGCGAGTGCGGTGGCGCCGGCACTCGACGAGCAGGTCGATACCCTTGTCTCCCACGGCGTCGCCCAGCGTCGGATCTACACGGACGACACCCTCGCGGGAGCCGTTGCGGCACAACGGCCCGGCTTCGATGCTCTCCTCGACTACGCCCGCCCGGGCGACCTTCTCATCGTCGTCAGCATGGACCGGTTGGGGCGCTCCGCCGACGAAGTCCTGGCGACCGTCCGCAGGCTCACCGAACTCGACGTGGGGATACAGGCCCTGCGCGAGGGCCTGAGCACGCACGACGACGGCGGCTCCACACTCGTCGGTGTCCTCGCTTCGCTCGCCGTCGCCAACGACGAGATGAGTGCCGTCGGGCGTCGAGCGCGCAGCCCAGGCGACCGTCATCGAGCCGGACACCTTGGACGTCCACGAGCGCTGACCGACGAGCAGGTCGAGCTCGCGCGACGCCTTCGCGAGAACGGCGATTCCGTCCCGACGATTGCCGCCGTGCTCGGCGTCAGTCGCGCCACCCTGTACCGCACCCTCGCAGAAAAGAGAGCCACCAGATGACCAGCGGCCGAATTGTCGCGTTCCCGGTGTCGACGCCCCCGACGACGCGTCAGCCGTCGCTCGTCGACGACACGCTCGACGCAGATGCGTTCCAACGCGGATTCGACGACGCGACAACGTATCTCGCGACCATGCCGGATACCTGGGCGCGTCACCACGCGTCGTCGGCGCTCGCTTCGGGCGACATTCCCGAGATCACCCAAAGCTACGAACGCGGGTACCGCGCCGCTCTGTACGGCTTCGTGAGACAGGCTCGCCGCTGACTGCCACGTGTGCGCGCTGACTACCATCGTTGGCGCAGACCCCGCTCGAGAATCCGAACAGAGAAGAGACTTCTATGACCAGGCTGATGATCATTCTCGGAAGTGTCCGCGAAGGCCGGATCGGCGGCCCCATCGCCGAATGGGTCAAGGCAGCAGCCGATGCCGACGGCCGTTACGACGTCGACTTCGTCGACCTCGCAGAGCTCAATCTTCCGTTCATGGACGAGCCTAACCATCCGCGACTCAAGAATTACGTGAAAGACCACACCAAGGCGTGGAGCGCACGCGTCGAGGCAGCGGACGGGTTCATCTTTGTCCTTCCTGAGTACAACTACAGCTACTCCCCCGCCATCAAGAACGCACTCGACTACCTGCACAGCGAGTGGGAGCGCAAACCCGTCGGCTTCGTCAACTGGGGCGGCAACTCGGCGGGAACACGCGCACAGGTCGCACTGCGGGTCGTCGTGTCAGCACTCGGACTCGTCATGACCAAGGGCAACGTCGAGATCAACTTCCCGCAGAAGCAACTGACCGACGACGGCATCTTCGAGCCGAACGAGCAGCAAAGCGCCGTGGTCAAGGCTCAGCTCGACGAGATCGTAAAGCTGTCTGAAGCATTGACACCGCTTCGCGGATGACGGGCATTGACACCACTTCGGAATTGAGAGTCATTACTTCATTGCGGACCGAAACCGACCGCAATCGCTGAGAGGCTCTGATCAGAAGTTCACACCACCTCTGATCGGAGCCTTTCGATGTATTCACCGCAGCGCGACAATGAAGTAACCGGTATCGCCAACTATGTTGATCAGCAGCTCGACGCGATCCGCGCCGCGGCGTTCGGCCTCACGGAGGCACAGCTGCGCGAAACCCCCTGTCGGAGCGAACTTTCCATCGGCGGCTTGATCAAGCACACCCTCGACGGCATGCGTGGCGCAGTCGAGCGGCTCTCCGGAGAGGACGTCACGCCGACGGTCGACGCGGACGGCGTCGCCGACTATCTGGCCGGTTTCGTTGTGGGCGAGGACGAGTCGGTCGACGATCTGCTCAGCGACTTCGACAGCACACGCGTGCAACTGCGTGGACTGATTCTGGCGAGCGACCCGGGAGCCGACGCGATTGCGCCGCCGGCACCCTGGTACGGCCAATTGGAGCCGCAACCAATCCGGTTGCGCTACTTCCTCATTCACCTCATCGAGGAGTACGCGCGTCACGCCGGGCACGCCGACATCATCCGAGAGCAGATCGACGGCATGGCTGTACCCGCTCTGGTGATGACGCTCGAGGGCGTACCGGCGAATCAGTTCTTCACGCCCTACGAACCTACCGTGGGCACCATCGGAGCGTGAAAGGCACTGTCGCCCAGGCTGGCTGCTCGTCGGCACCGAGAGCCGTGCTGGTGCAAACCTCATCTCACGTTTCGGTCCGGTGTCGCGACTGCCTGGTGAGGGCGCAGGAGGCGCTCGGTAGTCGACATTGGAGGAAACGTGACCACAGCCGCGGACAACCGAGGCAACCGCGGGGCTGACGCCGGAGCACATCGCAACGTCGGCGCCACGGGTGCGGCTGCGGGGGATGCATACTCGCAGCGTGTCGAGTCGGCCGACTGGCGAAGCGTCACCGCCGAGGTGAACGAGTACGGGGTGCGCTTCTCCCGCGGCTACTGAACGCATCTGAAGTCGACGACCTCCGAGCTCTGTACGAACGACGCCGACCACGTCGTCCGCGCAACGGTCGACATGGGCCGTCATCGCCTCGGGGAGGGCCAGTACAAGTACCTGCACACCCCCTACCCGGAGCCGGTCGAGCGGCTGAAACAGGCGCTGTATCCGTGACTGCTGCCAATTGCTCGAGATTGGTGGACCAAGCTCGGGCGTGACCCGATCTGGCCGGACACCCTCGACGAGTGGCTGGCGATGTGCCACGCGGCGGGCCAGAAGAAATCGACGGCGATCCTGTTGCAGTACGGCGAGCGCGATTGGAACGCATTGCATCGCGACCTCTACGGCGACTTCGTGTTTCCGCTGCAGGTGGTCATCAATCTCAGCAATCCCGGAGTGGACCACACCGGCGGGGAGTTCCTGCTGCTCGAACAACGCCCACGCGCACAGTCACGGGGGACCGCGTTCCTACTGCCGCAGGGTCATGGCTACGTGTTCACCACTCGAGACCGTCCCGTCGAGTCCAAGCGCGGGTGGGCGGCAGCATCGGTACGGCACGGAGTCTCGGCCGTACGATCCGGCGAACGCGTCACCCTCGCCTTGGTCTTCCACGACGCCGCGTACCTGTGGACGACAAGACCTACGTGCTCCTCGGAGCAGATCGCAAGCCATATCGGAGCGCCACACCGGGAAGCCTTGGCGGACACAGACGTAGCCGCATCTACGGCGAGTTGGATTGCACCTGTGCGCTGCGGACGATAGCCCGGGGCGGATACGTGAACAACCGTGTGTTCTTTGCCGACGAAGCGACCGCGATCGCCGCAGGTTTCCGGCCGTGCGCGATATGCCTCCCCGAGAAATACCAAGCTTGGAGGCAGGCGCAGAAGGCGCAGTGATCAAGGCGGAGGTGCCGGCGATAACGAAACACCCAGTCGGGCACACAGCTCGGCGTCGAGACGACCCACCTAGTGGCCACTTTCTTGTGGTCCCGGCTGGGATCGAACCAGCGACCTTCCCGGTGTGAACGGGACGCTCTTCCACTGAGCCACGGGACCGCGCGCGACGCGTAGAGGCGTCGGTGCACGAGGGGAAAGACTACACGGATCGACGCTGGGAACCCAAATCGCGGTCTCCGGGTGCGTCTCGGCGCGATCGCGACTCCCACCCGCTGCACACATCCTACTTTGCGAGGCTCTGACCAGGCGATTTGGTAGAAGCGTGTCGGTCGGATAATGTTCTGCATCGCATCGCGAGCAACAAATGGTCCACAAGATCTGCTCGCGAAGCATGCGGATGTAGCGCAGCTGGTAGCGCATCACCTTGCCAAGGTGAGGGTCGCGGGTTCGAATCCCGTCATCCGCTCGGCGCGAGTCGACTCGCATCTGGTGGTGTGGCCGAGTGGTGAGGCAACGGCCTGCAAAGCCGTGTACACGGGTTCGATTCCCGTCGCCACCTCCAAACCACCAATTTCATACCCGCGCGATTAGCTCAGCGGGAGAGCGCTTCCCTGACACGGAAGAGGTCACTGGTTCAATCCCAGTATCGCGCACCACTGTTAGGCCAGTTCAGACGCGGTTTCCGAGACAATCGGGAGCCGCGTTTCTGCTATTCGGGTCCGCTGTGCACGCACAATGCACGCACAAGGTTGGGATACCGGGACGAACTGGCAGCGTTGTGCACGCACCTGCACGCACTATTCCCCCACGACGCGCAGTGCCGGAGCCGACGGCGTGACCGACGTCGCGACGGCCGACAGGAGGCCAGCGGACGCCGACAGGTCCTCACGGAAGAGGCCGACATAGACCCGCTGCGTGATCGCCACCGACGCGTGGCCCATCCACCGCGACACAATCTCAATCCGCACACCGGCCGACGCGCACAGACTGGCGAACGTATGCCGGAGCGCGTGCACGGTGATCACGCGATCCTCACTCGACAGCCCGGCCAGATCAGCCGCCGGGATGATCACGCGCTTGTTCAAGTTGCTGCGCCGGATCGGTGCTCCGGTGGCGCCGACGAACACGGGGTCGGTCGCCGCCTTCCCCTGCACGTGCGCGCGCAGATCGGCCACGAGGTGCGGCGCCAGGTCGACGTCGCGCACCTTGTGGCCCTTGGGCAGACCGGGCACGAGGTGGCCCGCCTCCTCTGTATTGGCGCGGCGTACGTGAATGATCCCTTTGGTCAGATCGAGGTCGCGCACCTGTAGTCCGGACAACTCCCCTACCCGCAGGCCTGAGTACGCAGCAAAGCGGATGAGCAGACCGTCGGGTGACGCGGGGGCGGCCCGAATGATCGGCACGCCGTCGGCGTCGCGTTCGAGGTCAAGTTCTGCCTTACGGTCCCGGCCACCGCGGGAGCGGTTCGAGCGGAGCATGTAGAGATAGTCAGCGGCCCGTGCCAAGCGGTCGACCTCGACAGCCGACAGGAACACATCGGCTATGCCGTCGACCTTGGGCAGCTTCACCTTCGCGGCCGGGTTACCGCGCAAGCGACCATCGGCCACGGCGTAATCGAGAACCGACGACAGCACCACATAGCACCGGTGCACGGTGGCCGACGACAGCCCGGACCCGACGAGGTCAGCAACCCACCCGGTCACCTCACCGTGCGTGATCGACCCCAACTCACGAGACCCCCACACCGGCGTGATGTGGTTCTTCAGGATCGAGGCGTAGTTCTTCTGCGTCGTGGTGCTCTTGTCGATCACCAGAGTCTTCAGCCACGCATCGGCCACGGTCTGCACGGTGGTGCGACTCTTCCGACGGTCGACGTGCGACCCGTCGCGTAGTTCGGCCGTGAGCCGGTCCGCCTCTGCCTGCGCGTCGGCTTTGATCTCGAACGTGCCGCCGGAGCGCTCCCGGCCGTCGAGGTCCACGAACTTGACCGTCCACCGTGTGCGTTTGGGTACCTCGACGCCGTCGACCACATGCCAGCCGGAGGACCGTTTCACCCGACGCCGGTAGTCGGCGTAATGCTGGTCGACCACTTTGACGTTGCCAGGCCGCCGTCGCGTTGTACGGGTCTGCGCAGGTTCGTTCATGCGGTCCACAGTATCCGGTGACCTCTTCCCGATGCACGCACACGCACAGTGTGACGTAGTTCACAGCGACAAACATCGCGCTGACCTGCACTGATAGTTGTCACGGTTGACGATCACGGGTTTTCGCGTCGTCGCTGGTCACCGGATTATGTGTCTCGAACCGGCCCGGGTCCCTGTAGTTTTCGAGTTGACGAGCAACCGTGACAACTATTGTCCCCCAACATGTTTCGAGCGTTTCGTGTCGATTCCGTGTGCTCTCATGGTGTCACCGGAACAAACCAGGAGGACCACATGAACACAATCGACGTCACCGAAGCACGAGACGCGGCCGACGCCGCTCCCCTGCCCACGCTGCCCGCTGACCCGGCGGTGCTGCTCGACGAGCGCCAAGCCGCATACCTCGCCGGACTCAGCCCGTTCACGCTGCGCAATATGCGCCAGGCCGGACGCGGACCGCGCCACGTGCAGATCGGCCGTCGCATCCGCTACCGGCGGCTCGACGTCGAGGTGTGGATCGAATCGCACATCGCTGCCTGATCCACCGATCACCACACATCGCCGGGGAGGCGGTAGCGCGAAACGTATTCGCGCGCAACGAAAGTGGAGAAATGCCCAGTAACAAGAAACGGCGCCCGGCCGGGGAGCCGAGCGCCGTCGTCGCGATCACCACGCGCGAGCAGGAGATTGCCCGATTCGAGAGTACGTCGGTGGTCGGACATTTTGCACAGGTCACGCCGACCGACCCTGATCAGTTGGCGATCGAGGTCGACGTGGAGATGGCCGCCCACACCCTCGTCGACAGCGTCATCCTGCCGATGCGGGTGCTGCCCGTCGGCCAGGACAAGGCGCCGCTGATCGGGCACGGTTTCCACGCGGCGACTGATGACCATGCGGAGATTGCCCGTTGGTGGCGCCGGTGGCCGGATGCCAACGTGGCCGTTGCGGTGCCGCCGGGGGTGCTCGTGATCGACATTGACCTAGACAAACCCGTTGCCGCGCAGACGATTACCGACCTCGAATCGCAGTTCGGCCCGCTGCCCGCCACGCGGACCGTGCGCACCCCTAAGGGTGGCCTGCACTATTACTACGCGGTCGGTCCGTCGATCCGGTTCCGTGGCATCGCAGGCCCCGGTGTCGACCTGCGTGCCGGTGGCAAGCACTACGTCCTGGCGCCGCCGAGCCGGATCGGCACCGCGCGCTACGAATACCTCGACAGCGACGAGTGGACCCCGGCCGTGGACCTGCCGCTGTCGTGGGTCGCTGGCCTCGAACACCAGCGGCCGGTCCTGCACACGACTCGTAAGCGCGTGCTGCCCACTGCGCTGACCGGTATCGGTGATGTGCAGTTGGAAACGGTCACCCTGGCCGACCTTGGCGACTACCTCGACGCGCTGCCCGCTGGCGCGATGGATGCGGCCATGTCGCGCGCCGTCGAGCCGGTCGCGCTGACCAAGGCGATGCAGGAGGCCGCGCACGCCGCACTCGTGAGCAAGAGCTACCGCGTGATCGCTCTGGCCGCTGAGGGTCACCCCGGCGGACGTGATGCTGTGCAAGCCGTCATCGTTGCGTTCGTCGCGGAGATGGAACGTCGGATGCGTGCCGGGGAGAAGCTGGGACGCGACCCTGAGGACGTCGGCGAGGAGATTGTGCGCGCCGTCGCCACCGCGATTATCAAGGTGGCCGCGTCGTGAGCGCATTCAACGGCCTCAGCGGTGCGGCCGACATGCCCGCGCACGGTCCCGACGACGCGTCGCGTGCTGCCCTGCGCGCGGTCCGTGAGCAGGTCGACGCACTGGCACCCGATGACGACGAGGACTCGTCGACGGTCCGCTCGTGGGAGTGGGACGACGCCACAGCGTTGTCGGCGCCGCTGGAAGCGCGGAACTGGCTCGTACACGGTCTATGGCCCGCTGGCAGCTACGGCGCTCTGGCCGGGGAGAAGAAGACGCTGAAGTCCTACATGGCACTTCTGCTCGCGGTTGCGGTGGCGTCAGACCGGAAGTACCTCAGTGAGTTCGAGGTCGACCACGGCGCCGTGGTCTACATGGCCGCTGAGGGTGGCCGCGATCAGTTCAAGCTGCGCTTCCAGGAGGTGTGCCACGGATACGGCCTGATCGGCAAGGCGCGCAAGCAGATTCAGTTCCACGCCACGAACTACCGTGCGCAACTGGGGTCTGAGGAGTTCGTCGAGAACATCCGCGCGGCGCTGGTCCAGTGGTCGCCGAAGCTGCTCGTGCTCGACAGCCTCTACAACATCCACCCGAGCGGCGTGGAGACCGCGAACCTCTACGACCGTGGAGCCATGCTCGCGGAAGTGTCCGACCTCGTGCGCGAGGTGTCCGGCGGTACCTGCGCGCTGATCATCGTCGACCACTTCAAGAAGTCCACCGGCGCGCTCGATCTGCACAACGTGAGCATGTCCGGCGTCGCTGAGTGGGTGGACTCGTGGGTGCTCCAACGCCACCGTGTGCCGTTCGACAAGGCGAACAAACGCGCACGCCTGGAAGTGGAGTACGGCAACCGGTACGAGTCAGCGGAGTACGGGGTCGACATCACGTTGCCGCCTCATCCCGACAAGGCCAACGGCCGCGTCGGTGCGGTGCGGTGGACGGTCCAGAGCCTTACCGACGCGGACGCCGCCGACGGCCGGACCAAGCGCGAGGACGGCGCGGAACGGATGCGTCAGGACTACCTCAGTCGCATCCGGCACGCCAAAGACGCCGGGATGACCCGAACTGAGTTGCAGAGGGCCATACCTGGTGACAACTCGATCCGGTCGGACGTGCTGAAAGCCCTGGTAGATGAGGGTTTCGTGACGACCGCAAAGGCGAATCGAGGAGGCCGTCAGAAGGTCCAGGTGTACGTCGCGAGTTTTCCTGAAACCGGTTCAGGAGAACTCGCGTGAATATCGGGTCTGAGTTTTCCTGGCCCCCTCCTCGACGAGCAGGAGAACTCAGCCACGGCATCGCATCGCCGCAGGTCACACCCGATAACGAGTTTTCCTGGTTTCAGGAGAACTCAGCAGGAGCCCAGGAGGACCAGGGCAGGCAGTTTTCCTGCCTGGTCCCTTTCCCTAGGGGAGCAGGAATCAGGAGAACTCAGACCCCATGACCGCATCGACATCGGGCACCGGACCCCGAAGCAAGGCACGAGAGAGCGCGATCGACCGGCGTCGGCAGGAGTTCAACGAGTACGTGACGCGGATGCTGACCGACCCGCCGGTCGGGTCGACCTGGCACCCGTTGTTCAGGTGGCCGTCGGACACCGACGAGGCATACGCGGAACGGGTCGCCGACTACGAGCGCAACAACCGACTACCGGCCGACCGGCCGGGGAGAGATGAGGGGATATGACCGACATTCTGAGTACGCCGCCGAGTGACGCGGCATACGCACACGAGGCCACGAGGGTCCGGCCCAACGCTGAGATGAGCCAACCGGGTCGCAAGGAGGTCGCCGAGCACAACAAGCGCGTCATGGCCCAGGCTGGGGATCGGCTGATGGCCTCGACGACGTCGGTTGCGCCGGAGCCTGCGCCGCCGGTCGGTAGTCACCCGCCGGTGCCCGACCTGACGGCCCAGGGGGACATCGGGCAGGCAGTGATTGACCTCCTGAGGTTCGACCGGATCGAGGCAGCGCGCACGCGGACGATGTCACGCGTGATCGAGGAGGAACGCGCGCTGGTCGACGAGGCGCACGGCGACGCACTCGATGCGCAGATCGACGAGTACCTGTCGGCGGCGTGGTCCGCTGCCACGAAGAAGGAGCGTGTGCCCGCGCTGCTCGATCCGATCATCCGGTGGGATGCTCACGAGCGCGTCGTCGAGGACCGTCGACTGATCGGCAAGCGGCTGCGCACCGCGATTGACGACCGCGCGGTGTCCGACGCGCAGGAGGCCGTGACCGGCGCCCTCGACGACATCCACGCGCTCGTGATCGAGGAGGGACAAGGGGCGCTCACGGACGCGGTGCAGGCACACGAACGATTGACCCTGGCCAATCTCGACGTGGACGCCGACGCCGGTGCCCTCGTGGATCGCGGCGACGACGGCGCGCTGTCGGCATTGCGGCTATGGCGCGCGGCCGTCGTGCGCTGGGAGCGGGTGCAGGCCGTCAGGCAGTGGTGCGCCGCTGCCCTCAACAGGGGTCTGATGGTCGATAGGCAGGGGTCCGTGTGCGTGGTGCCGCCTCCTCGTATGCGATCGGGTGAGTGGCTGAGTGAGGTAGATCGGCAGCGTGCCAACGCACCTCAGGCTGAGGTACGCACCCAGGGGTCTGCACAGTGGCAGGGGTCTGCACCCTCGTGGCTCGCAGGCCGTACCGCACACGAGGTGCTGCGCTGGTATGTCCGGCTTGATGCTGGCGACCGGCCGGTGCCTCGTGGTGTGGCCGACCTCGACGATGTGACCGGGGTGTCGGCATGACGAACGAGGACACCTACGATCGGTCATTCGGCCGCTACCTCGATCGAGACATGCGGGACCGGCCGCACACGGCGCAGGAGGCAACCGACGAGCGCGCAACGCGTGGACAGGGCACGGTGGCCGACTCTGACCAGCGTCCTCCTCGTGCGCCTCGTGGCGATGATCGAGGTTTCGGCCGGTATCTGACCTGACCTCGCACGAACGGCCGTCAGCGGCCAACTCAGCCCCGATTACTACGCGCTGGCGTGGTGTCGGGGCTGAGTGCTGTCCGTGGTCGGTGGCAGGATGAGATAGGGGGTGTCACCCCTCCCCGCCTGCGCACGCAAGACCCCGCCGCGTCCTGTCCTCCCGAACGAGGCCAAAGGTTAAAGGCACCCGAAACCGGCCATGACCAGGGCATTTAGACCCTCTGAGGGCCACGCTGACGGCCGTTCGCAGCGTCGTCGAGGTCGAAACCTGCACCCGCGCAACGGATTACGTGGCGCGCTGGCGCACTAATGGTACGGCTGGGAGTAGACCCCGCACGGTTGACGCCAACCGAAACAATTGCGACACAACGGTATTCGCGATCACCGGCGGTATCCTGTCCTCACCGGGGAGCCATACGACAGGAGAACTCGCGATGACCGCACAGGACCACGCCGAGGCGGCCGAAACGATGCTGGCCGACGCTCAGGCGATTCTGACCGCCGACAAGGCATCGGGTCACCAGATCGCACGCGCCGACGTCCTGCTGAGGCTCAGCGCCGGACATGCGGCCGTTGCGCAGGCCGTCGCCGCAGCGGGTGCGTGATGACGCCGAAGCGGGATACGTCGACCACTGGCGCCGATCTGCGCGCGTTCTACGCCTCGTGGGCCAAGGATGAGGGGGTCGACCTCGATCCGTCTGATGTCAGCCTGATCGAGCGGCTATCCGCTGCCACCGACGCGGCGCGCGAGTTGGAAGCGGTCATCGTCCGCAGCGGCGCGGTGGTGCTCACCGAAGCGGGCAACGCCAAACCTCACCCGGCGCTGCCTGCACTGCGCGGACAGACCGAACTGTGCGCCAAGCTGACGACGATGATCGACCGGCGTATCACCGACGCCGCAGCGGGGGACGACGCGGTGAACCGTGGCGGCGTCCGGCCGTTCGAGACACGCGGCATGTACTCGAAAGCGGCCACCGGCGACACCCCGGCCGCTGTCCGGCGACCGGCACGCACCCCGCGCACCAAGCGGCGCTGACGATGGCGCGCAGGAGACCGGCCGCGCTCGCCGTCGTCGAGGACGCACACGACAACCGGCCGGAACCGACGACCGAAGCGGAGCACCTGGCCGCGGTACCGCTCACGCCGTCGACCGACGAGGAGTACGCCGCGGCCTACGACGGACATACGGCCCGGTGCATCACCACGCGGGAATGCTCGTGCAACCCGTTCGCCGAGCACCCGCGCACGGTCGCCGACGCGGAGCGTGTGCCCTGGCCTCACTGGCGCGAGCACCTGGCGCACACGCGCTACCTGGCGAACGCTCGCGGCATCTGATCTGTGCACGCACTGTGCACGCACACACTCCGGTTCACCCCGGTTTCTCGCAGTCCGGCCACGGTTCGACACAACGGCATATATGCAGTTCAATCGGTGTTTCTGAGTTGGCGCCGGTTTGTGCCGGTTTCTCGCAAACGTCGAGATGCGAAAACTGACACGGAAGAGGTCACTGGTTCAATCCCAGTATCGCGCACCATGAGATCCCGCTGTTCGCAGCGGGATCTTTTCGTTTCGCGCCTGGGTCGGTTGTGTGGGATGCAGGGGTACAAAAATGCCCCCGAGGATCCCACGCAACAGCCGATCTACCCCCTCCGGATGGCCTCGACACTACGTTGCGCAATGACTGCCTCATCCAGAGACGCGGGGCGCAAACCATTCGGCCGGCCCGCGAGCTCGTCAAGGAAACTGAGCAACGCCGTTCGGGCGTCTGGGCCGGATGCCTCGACGAGGAGGTCGTCGCCCACCCGCAGAGTCCCGTCGTCGACCCGATAGAGGCGACCGACATCGTCACGCGCCGCCACATGGAATCCCAATGCGACTTCTGCGGACACCTCGACATGGACCTCCGCCACTCCGATATGCAGCAAGGCGCGCCCACCGCTGTCACTCAATCCATCAGTGGCTGAATAGAACTCAGTGTCAATCACCTCCACTCCCGTGTTCGGCCAGATGAGATCAATGAGGTGAGTCAGGTGTATCCCGAGATCGACAAACGATCCCGATCCTCCGCTGCGGGGATCGACCATCCACGACGCGTCGCCGTCGAACACGCCACGACGTCTGCCGTCGTGGCCGAATGTGAACGACGCATGAACAGGAGGCGCGGCAAGGAGCTCCAGGAAGCGCGCGACGGCAGGCACGTGGTGCAAGAAGAAGCCTGTCGCCGCCGGCACGTCACGCAGCGTTGCCGCGACGACCAGAGCTTCGTCCTCGGTGCATCCCAGCGGCTTTTCGATGAAGCATGCGACGTTCGCACTCGCCACCTCGCGCGCCTGCCGCAGGTGAGCAGTGGTGTTTCCGTCCAAGATCACCGCGTCGACGGAGGCGAGAGAGTGAGGTGCCTGGTCAGCGGACATGACGTCGACCATCCCTACGGCGGGATGTGCGTCGAGAGCAGCGAGATGGTCGCTGACGTGGACGTGGGTACCACCCCACAAAAGAACTCGCACGTCTTTACGCTACGAGTTCTCTGCGGTGCGTGCGTCGTGCTTGCGTTCGCCACCCGAGTGCGATCTGATTGCCACAACTGACACGGGGTGCCGACACGAGGTCGGCTGAGATCACACCCGCAGAACCTGCTCCAGTTAGCACTGGCGAAGGGATGGTCCGAAAATGGCTGCAGCGCCATCTCTTTCCGAGCACGTCGTACTGATCACCGGCGCGGGCCGCGGACTGGGCGCAGCGATCGCACGCGCCGCGGCCCGTGAGGGTGCCCGCGTGGTCGTCAACTATCGACGCAGCGCCGACACGGCAGCTGCGCTGGCGGCAGAGCTCGGCGACCGAGCCGTCGCCGTCGAAGCCGACGTGACCGATCCCGGCGCGGTGCAGGCAATGATCGACGCTGCGACAACGCATTTCGGCACCCCGATCACGGCGGTGGTGAACAACGCCCTCCCCGACTATTCGTTCAACGGCGACGCCCGCTCAACGGCCGACACCATTACCACGGCAGAACTCGACGACCAGTTCCGCGGAATCGTCGGCGGCGCATTGACAGTCGTGCAGGCGACCCTTCCGGGTATGCGAGAAGCCGGTAGAGGACGCATCGTCAACATCGGCACCAACCTCGTGCAGAATCCCGTTGTCCCGTATCACGACTACACAGCAGCCAAGGCCGCTCTCCTGGCGCTCACTCGCACGCTCGCCGCCGATCTCGGCCCGGACAACATCACAGTCAACATGGTCTCCGGCGGACTCCTACGCACCACCGACGCCAGCGCCGCGACACCTCCCGAGATCTTCGATGCCATCGCCGCGTCCACTCCCCTGCGGTCGGTCACGACTCCCGAGGAATTTGCCGACGCGACACTGTTTTTCCTCTCACCGGCGTCGCGTGCCGTTACCGGACAGAACCTTGTCGTCGACGGCGGCCTCGTCAAGGACTGAGCGTTGACAGGCATACTGCGAGCATGAACATCGACTATCGCCCGGGCAGTTTTACCGTCGTCGACGCATCAGGCCGCGAAGCCGCCTTCGACGGCGACCAGTACAAGTGGGAGATCACCGACGGCATGCTCATCGTCAACGCCATCACCACCGAGGGCCAGGGCGCTATGCCGTATGAGGTGACCGAACTACGCGAGATCTACGCGGGCTCGTGGCGACTCTCGCTGGGGTGAATCCAACGGTTCGTCAATCCGAGGGTTCGTCGTGGCCAAGGCCTTCCGATCGCCCTCCGACGCCTTAGCGGCGGTCGTAGAATCGTATGCATGACTGCTGATATGACACCCGGCTGCGACAACCCCGACTGCACCTGCGGACCCGACTGCTCGTGCGGCGCCAACTGCTCCTGCGGAAAGAAATAGCGCCGTCTGTGCCACTCGATCCGACCGGCCCAATCACCGCCGAAGCTGCACCCGAACATCATTCCCAGGACAGGTTCATCGTCGACGTCGTGGTCGACCCCTCGCTCGCCGTCGACGTCGCCGAGGTAGCTGCCGCCACCTTCCCCCTGGCCTGCCCGCCACACTCGTCACCCGCCGACATCGCGGGTTTCATCAACGCCAACCTGGCCGAGGCGAACTTCGCTGCGTACATCGCCAGCGACGAGAGTGACGTGCTGGTCGCCCGCACACCCGACGGCACGACGGTGGGCTACTCGCTCGTGCACCACCGGCCACCCTCCGACCCCGACGTCGCCGCCGTGGTCGTCGAGGCACCGTCGTCGGAGCTGTCGAAGATGTACGTCCTCCCCGACCATCACTCGCGGGGACGCACCGACCCGCCCGGACAGTTGTTGATGCGCGCCGCGATCGAGACGGCACGCGATCGCGGCAGCGTTCTCGTCTGGCTCGGCGTCAATCAGGAAAACATTCGCGCACAACGCTTTTACGCCAAGATGGGATTCGAGCGCGCCGGTGTCAAGACCTTCGACCTCAACGGCAGCATCGAGAACGACTTCATCCTGACCCGACGACTCTGATCCCGCAGGCTCTGATCACCACGGCCCAGGCCGCCCGACGGCGCGCTCAGCGCACCGGAACGTCGAGCGCCTTCGCGATCGTCGGCCATGCGCGGTGCAGATCCTGGTTCCAGTAGCCCCATGAGTGCAGACCCTGACGGAAGTTGTAGGTGATCTTCACGCCCGCCCTATCGGCCTTCTGTTTGAAGGCCTTCGTGCACTGCAGGGCGGCACTCTCGAGTGCGCCACCCACTGGCGAAGCAATGCCCGCCACGCCTAGCGAGAGATCAGGCAGTCCGTTGCCGACTGAGACGTAGATCGGCTTCCCGCGTAGCGAGGCGATGTGTTCTGCAGGGTCGTGTGCGGCCCAGAGCGGGCTGGTGATCGGTCCCCACATGTTGTCCGGGTTGCCGCCGCGCGTTTGGACGGTCGCCGCAGTCGCGCGACGGAAATCCGGTGTCCCCTGATCGAGACATCCGCTGAATGCTGCAACGCCCGAATACATTTCGGGATTTCGGACCGCGATCGACATCGCGCCGAGCGCGCCCATCGACAGCCCACCGATTGCTTTCACGCCGTTGGTGTCGAACCGCTTCTCGATAAGCGGCGGGAGTTCTTTGGTCAGAAACGTCTCCCACTGGTTGTTCTTGAGCACGGGGTCGTTCGACCGCCAGTCGGTGTAGTACGAGCCCGTCCCTCCGATCGGAAGCACCACGTAGACCTGCTTGTCGGCCATGAACTTCTCGATGTCGGTCTGGTAGGTCCAGCCGCTCTCGGTGTAGTTCGTGTAGACACCGCCGTCGATTCCGTCGAGGAGGTACAGGGTCGGACGCGGCTTCGAGCGATCGCGCGGCAACAGCACGCTGACCGTGATCCGTCGCCCCATGGCCGCGGAGTATGTCGTCACCTGCGCACGCGTCGCGGTCGCCATCCGTACCGCCTCGATGCGCGACGCATCGGTGGCGACGGCCGGGGCCGCAGACGCTGGCGCCGAAATCGCCACTCCCACAAAGAGTGCCGCGACCAACGCAACAGCCGCCGTCATCACTATCCGCACAAATACCCCCAGGGTCGAGTCAAACGAGACGCCGACGCATCCCGCCCATGAGCGCAGATTCCCGTCCCCCGACACGTCTACACTACTGAGGAGTAAGTAAAGCACGGCCGACTTTCAGTGAACACTCGAACACCGAAAAAGGTGGCCCACCAGACGGTGCTAGCCGATGGCTGATTCCGACGACCGAGACAGCGCGAGGAGTCGTGACGTCGCACGGAGATACTTCTTGCGGTACCCGCCGGCAAGCATCTCGTCGGTGAAGATCTCGTCGAGCTTCCCTCCCGACACGGTCACCGGAATGTCGGCGTCGTAGAGCCGGTCGGCGAGAACGACGAGGCGCAATGCCACCGATTGGTCCTTGGCCGGATGCACGTTACGGATGCCGACAAGGGAGACGCCGTCGACCAACGCCTTGTACTTCGACGGATGCAGCGTACTCAGGTGCTCACAGAGGGCGTCGAAATCGTCGAGGGTCGCGCCGGGCGTCGACTCTACGAGCGAAACGAGGTCGGCGTCGCTGCGCGGATCGGGGGCAGGCGGCAGATCGCGGTGGCGGTAGTCGGGTCCGTCGACGCGGATGGTATCGAAGACGGATGCGAGCTTGCGGATCTCCCGGAGGAAGTCCTGTGCCGCGAAACGCCCCTCACCGAGTTGCCCGGGAAGTGTGTTCGACGTCGCGGCGATCGACACACCTTGCTCGGTGAGTTCGGCGAGCAGTCGCGAGATCAGCATGGTGTCGCCGGGATCGTCGAGCTCGAACTCATCGATGCACAACACCGAGTGATCGGAGAGCCGCTCGACGGCCTGCATGAATCCGAGCGCGCCGACGAGATGCGTCACCTCGACGAACGTCGCGAACGACTTGGGTTCGGGCATGGCGTGGTAGATCGATGCCAACAGGTGCGTCTTGCCGACGCCGAACCCACCGTCGAGGTAGAGCCCGACGCCCTGCTGTTGCTTGTTGCGGGAGAACAATCCCCGTTTGCCACCGCGGACCTTGCGTGCGCGCGTCACGAAGTCGCGTGCGGCGTCGACGGCCTGCGACTGCGTAGGCTCGTTCGGGTCAGGGATGTAGGAGTCGAAGCTGACCTCGTCAAAGGTCGGTGGAGGCACCATCTCATCGATGAGAGCGTCGGGAGACACGACCGGATTGCGGTCGACAAGACTGGCCACCATAACCGGAGCCTAGCGATAGCTGTCGGAAGGACGGGATGCTCTACCTGCAGAAAGCGACCCAGGTCACATTCTCACCGGACAACGACCTCGACGGTCTGGCCGATCTGTACGCCTATCCGTCCGATCTGGAGGGCTCGTGGCTGCGCGTCAACATGGTGTCGACGCTCGACGGCGCGTCGGCGTTCCAGAACAAGTCGGGCGGCCTGGGGGGTGCAGGAGACAAGGCGATCTTTCGGGTTCTCCGCGGTCTGTGCGACGTCGTACTCGTCGGCGCGCGAACCGCGACGGCCGAGGGATACGGTCAGCCTGAACCCGACACCGCGTTCACCGACCGCAGGTCGGCGGCGGGTCAGCCGCCCGCACCACGCCTGGCCCTGACGACGCGGTCGCTGACGATCGACCCCGACTTCGCTCCACTGCGCGATCCCGGCACTGTCGTCATCACCACCGCCGGAGCCGACCCCGCCCGGCGGGCCCGTCTCGTCGACGCCGGCGCCACGCTCGTCGATTGCGGCGATGACTCGCTCGATCCCCACGTCGTCACGAACTACCTCGCCGCCAGCGGGTCCCCACGAATCCTGTGCGAGGGCGGCCCGAGCCTGCTCGGCTCCTTCGTCGACGCCGATCTCGTCGACGAGCTCTGCCTCACGATCAGTCCGAACCTGCTGTCCGGCGACGCGACGCGTATCGCCCACAGCGACAACGACGACGCGGCACTGCACCGTCTGCGCCCCGTGCACCTCCTCACCGACACCGACGGCTATGTCTTCAGCCGGTGGAGCCGTTGACTACGCTCGCCCACATGCGATCTGCGCGAGGCCGACACGGACAACCCCGGCGACCCCGTCACCCCTGGACCGTCGTCATCGGCGCCACCTGCGCTCTCGTCGCGGCGCTCGTCGTGTCGTCGTGCGCAGTCGGCCCCGACACCGGACCAGGACTCGTACCCGCGGGCGACGGCGGCGGCAACCAGTCTCCGGCGTCATCGAGTGCCGCACCACAGATCCCCGCACTGCAGAAGCCGCGCAACGAACTCGACTGGCGCGAGTGCGGTAGCCGGGTCGCACGGGACTACTCGACGACGGCGCCGAGCGGCGTGACCATCGAGTGCGCCACTCTGCCCTCCCCCATCGACCCCGATCGCCCCGGAGACACCGTCGACGTCGCGTTGACCCGGGCCCGGGTGGCCGATACCCCCGCCGACGCTGCGCCTCTGGTGCTGACCTCGGGCTCCGACCTTCCTTCGTCACGCACACTGCTGCTCCTCGCGGGCGGCGCGGGCAAGAAACTCCTCACGAGCAATCCGGTGGTCGCAGTCGACAGGCGCGGGATCGAACGCAGCGGCGCACTCGACTGCCTGACGCGCGACGAACGCTCGACGATCCGCAACAACGGCCTCGGTGGTGGGTCGTCGGACACATCTGCGCGGCTCACACGGCTGTCCGCCGCGGCGTCGACCGCCTCGGACGGCTGCACCGAAACACTTTCTCCTAACCAACTGCATTTCGGCATCTCCTACGCGGCGTCCGATCTGGAATCGCTGCGTGAGCGGTGGGGAGTCGACAGGCTCGGGCTGATCGGCGTGGGCGAGGGGTCAGACGTGGTCATCGCGTACACCGCCCAGTACGGCGGTCGGACCGGGCGCATCATCCTCGACACACCGACGCCCTTCGGCGCGAATGCCCGTGACACCGGCGCCAACGAAGCGACCGGAGTCCAGGCCGCACTGCGAACCTTCGCCCAGCGCTGTTCCTCTCTGCCGTCGTGCGCGTTCGGGGCCAACGGAACCCAGACGATGCAGAGCGTGCTCGACAAGGGGCGCGACGGTCAGCTGGGCGGCATGTCGGACACCGATGCGCTGACCGCGATCACCACGGCACTCGCACTCGCGCCCAACAGTCCCGACGGAATCAACTCGGTGGCATCGGCCATCGCCGCCGCCGACCGCGGAGACACCCGTGCCCTCTCCGGACTCGCCGACGATGCGGCGTCGCTGCGTGAGTCGGACGGACAGCTCGTCGCCGCGTGCAACGACGTGTCCGGACCGATCGGCCAGAACGAGATTCCCGGCCTTGCAACGACCTGGAGCAAGCAGAATCCGCTCACCGGAAACAACTCGGCACTCTCGCTCGGTAGGTGCCTCGGCTGGGCGTCGACACCCACGGTCAATCCGCCGAACTCGTACCCTGTCCCACCGCTGCTGCTCAACGGCACCGGCGATTCGATCAACGGCGGCAACGGCATCTCGACCGTCAACACGGTGCTGACAAAGGCGGGCGCAGACTCGGTCAGCGTGACGTGGGAGGGCCTGGGCTACTCGGTGCTCGCCCGCAGTGACTGCGCTGCCGACGCGGTCTCCGACTACATCGAGCAGGCACCGCTGAGCGGGCCGTCGGAACGCGGTTGTCCGACCTGACCGAGTCCTGCAAAACGCGTCGCAGGATTCCTACGCCGGCACGGCGGGGCCGACGCCGTGTCGGACGCCACTCGTAGTACGGTTCGCGGGTGGCCTCTCTCGACAGGATTCTCTACCCGCAGATGACGGTGCAGCGGATCATCCCGCTGGTGCTGTGGCCGCTCACGATCATGACGGCGATCCACCGGTCGGTGATTCTCGCGATCAACGGCGACCGGACCGACGACTTCACGCCCGTCTACCAGGCCGCGTTGCGGTTCATGAACAACCAGTCGGTCTACAACGAGAATCTCAACACCGTCGACCCGCATTATCTGTATCCGCCATCCGGGACACTGTTGATGGCACCGATCTCGGTGCTGGATCCGCAGACCGCACGCTGGACCTTCATCGGGGTCAGTGTGCTTGCGTTGGTGATCTCGGCGCTTCTTCTCACCAAGCTCTTTGGATACTCACTCAAGTCGTGGGTCTTGCCGACCATCCTGTTCTTCTTCTTCATGACAGAGTCGACGGCCCACACTCTGATCTTCACGAACTTCAATGCCTTTGTGCTGCTTGGCATGTCCGCATTCATGCTCCTGATGATGAAGCGTCAGGATTGGTGGGCCGGTGTACCGATCGGGCTGACCATCGCCGTCAAGCCGGTGCTCGCCCCCCTCCTGCTGCTCCCGCTGCTCAACCGTCAGTGGCGCATCCTGGTCACCGGAATAGCCGTCCCGCTGATCCTCATGGTCATCGCGTGGCCGCTGTCGGCGGACCCGAAAGCCTTCATCGACCGAACACTCCCCTATCTCGGCGAGGCACGCGACTACTACAACAGCTCGATCGCGGGCAACGGCGCCTACTTCGGTGTCGCACCGTGGCTGGTACTCGTTCTGCGCATCGCGTTCGTTCTGATGGCCGTGTTCTCGCTGTGGTTCCTGTACCGCTACTACCGCACGACCAATGAACTGCTATGGCTGACCACCTCGTCGGGTGTGCTGCTGACCACCACGTTCCTCGTGGGCGCGCTCGGGCAGGGCTACTACTCGATGCTGCTGTTCCCGTTGATCATGACCGTCCTGATCCCGGGCTCAACCATCCGCAACTGGCCGGCGTGGCTCGGGATATACGGCTGCATGACTTTCGACTCGTTCTACTCCCGCGAATGGACGGCCTTCGGCTGGATGCTGGAATACAACAAGGTCACCTACGGCTGGTCGCTGTTGATGATTGCCGTGTTCTGCTCACTGCTGTTCCGTTATCTCGACGTGCGGGGACAGGGTGAGGGTTCGCTCCAGCGGCAACCGGAGGTTCCGGCCGCCGAGGCACCGTCGTCCACAGACACCGCGGCTGACCGGACCGTCAGCCAGCCTCGATAACGGGCCAGTGGCACGGCCAATGCGACACTCGTACCGTTGAGTCATGACATCTGAGACTTCTGGAAAGTCGACTTCCGAGAGCCCCGAACAACTGTCGAACCTCACCGACGAGCAGTGGCGTGAACGCCTCACCCCGCAGGAATTCCGCGTGCTGCGGCAGGCGGGCACCGAAGCGCCGTTCGTCGGCGAGTACACCGACACCAAGACCACCGGCGTGTACCGGTGTCGAGCGTGCGGTGCCGAATTGTTCCGCAGCGACCAGAAATTCGATTCGCACTGCGGATGGCCGTCGTTCTTCTCACCGTTGGCGGGCGACGCGATCATCGAACGATCCGACGACTCGATGGGGATGCGACGCACCGAGGTTCTGTGCGCCACCTGCGGCTCGCACCTGGGCCACGTCTTCGCCGGCGAGGGCTACGACACCCCGACCGACCTGCGGTACTGCATCAACTCGATCAGCATGACGTTGGAGCCGGACGACAGCTGACAGGTCGCGCCGATCAGCAGCCGAGCTGATCGGCCAGGTCGTCGAATCCTGTGGCGCGGAAGTCGTCGAGCGAGTTCGGGGTTTCGTCTTTGTGCACCGGACCCCACTCCCGCGGACGTTCGACGTAGGCGGTGCGCAGTCCGCACGCGCGCGCCGCGTCGAGATCCCACGCGTGCGTGGCGACCATCAGGACGTCTGACGGCTCAACCTGCATGAGGCGAACGATCCCGAGGTAGACCTCCGGCGACGGTTTGTAATGCCGCCACAGGTCGGCGCCACCGAGGAAATCCCAGTCGAATCCGTTGTGTTTGGCCATCTCGGCGAGTAGCGCCACGTGTCCGTTGCTCAACGCGGAGACGATGAACTTCGACGTCAATCGGCGTATTCCGCCCGCCGCGTCAGGCCACTCGGGAATTACGTGCCAGGCGTGGACGGCCGCGTCCAGCCGCGCCGGGGTCGCCGTGATGTCGTACGAGTCCCGCAGCAATGCGTCCAGTGACTCGCGGTGGATGTCGTCGAGCAGTGTCCACTGCCTGGCACCCGATTCGATCAGCTCCAGCGAGGGCGCGTAGGTGTCTCGCCAGTCGTTCGCGAGCTGTGAGGCGCCGACGGTCGGAAACTGTTCGGCCAGAACAGCACTCACACCCGTATGCCAATCGGTGACGGTGCCGAACGTGTCGACGGCCAGGACCTTGACCACGTGCCCTCCTCGTTCGTGAACTAAGGCAGCGCGTCGACGAGGTCGACGACCTCGACGCGTGGTCCCGTGAAGAACGGAATCTCCTCGCGCACGTGACGGCGAGCCTCGGTGGCGCGCAGATCGCGCATCAGGTCGACGATCCGGTGCAACTCCTGAGCCTCGAAGGCGAGCAACCACTCGTAGTCTCCGAGCGCGAACGAAGCAACCGTGTTGGCCCTGACGTCCTTGTAACCACGTGCAGCCTTGCCGTGTTCCGCGAGGATCGTCCGACGCTCCTCGTCGGGGAGCAGATACCAGTCGTAGGAGCGCACGAACGGATAGACGCAGATGTACTTTCCTGCCTCTTCACCGGCGAGGAAAGCGGGCACGTGGCTCTTGTTGAACTCTGCGGGCCGGTGCAGCGCCGCTGCGCTCCACACCGGATCGCACGCCTGGCCGAGCACCGTCTCGCGGCGGAATCGGCTGTAGGCGGCCTGCAACTGCTCGATGTGCTCGGCGTGCCACCAGATCATGAAGTCAGCGTCGGCGCGCAGTCCCGACACGTCGTACACGCCGCGCACGACGACGCCCTCGTCCTCCAGCGACTTGAAGAAGTCGGTGGCGTCGGACTTGGCCTGGTCACGCTCGTCGCCGAGCTCGCCAGGGCGCACGGCGAAGACCGAGAACATCAGGTAGCGGATCGTCGAGTTCAGTGCAGTGTAGTCGAGGCGGCTCATGGGATCAATGGTGCCACCGGCGCGCGCCCTCGAACCGGGCAGGGTGGTCTCCACTCGGGAGCTCACCAGCGCTCGCGCCCGCTCGACCAGCGGAGCCAGGCTCGCGCCCGCTCGCCCAGCGGAGTCACGGCTCCAGGTCGCCGAGCAGGCGTTCGACGGCCCTGCCTGCCTGACCGATGCACGCGGGTACCCCGACGCCACGCACCGCATTGCCCGCCAGGGCGAGCCCCGCGGGCAGCGACGCTTCCACCCTCGCCATCGCCGCGAGATGTCCTGGCGCGTAACGCGGTAGCTCCCATCGCTGCACGAACGTGTCGATGACGCGTCCGGTCAACGGCTCGATGCCTGCGGCTGCGCACACTCGATCGAGATCGGCCAGCGCCCAGTCGCGCAGGCGATCGTCGATGCCCGGCTCGACGTCCTCGTCGGGAATCGACTGCCCGTACCGGCCGAAAGACGCACGCACCGACAGCAACTCGCCTGGTTCGCCGAGATGCGCCCACTTGCGCGAGCTGAGTGTGAAAGCCTTGGCGCGCAAATCTTCTCCCGTTGCGACGAGGACGCCGGAATTGTCGGGAAGTGCGGTGTCAGGTGCCAGCGTGATGGACACGACCACCGATCGCGCCCGCTCGACAGCCAGCAACGTCGACGCGGCGTCGGGCGCCTCTCGGCGGAGCATGTGTCCCGTCATCCAGCACGGTGTCGACAGAACGACGCCGTCGTAGCTCGCATCGGTAGCGGCCGGCCGACCGCCCGTGAAGAGGGCCCACCGCGAGCCGTTGCGTCGGACGTCGGTCACCGCGGCGCAGGTGCGGAGGTCTGGTCGCGCGGCGTCGAGCAGCGCCTCGACGAGGACGCGATATCCGCCGATCAACGTTCCGAAGACCGGCCCGGTCGTGGTCGGGTTGGCAAGCAAGGCGCCGACCGCCGCCGTCAGACTCGGCGCACCCGCATCGAGCTGTGCCGCCAGAGCCGGAAGTGCTTCGCGCACACCGATATCCGCGGCGAGGCTCGAATACACGCCGCCGAGCATCGGGTCGACGCTGCGCGACACCACCGACGGACCGAACCGGTGGGCGACAAGATCTCCCACAGAGACGTCGGTACCGGGAGCCCATTCCAACGGGCGGTCGGGTTCGGCACGCATCCGCTCGAGATCTGCCGGATCGACCAGACCGGCCACCGCGTCGGGCGTCGCGGGAATCCCCATCAGCGCGGGGCGGGGCATGTCGTGCAATCGGCCGCACGCCCACAGTGCGGGTCGACGCCCGGTCGGTGACACCACCCGATCAGCCAGACCGAGCTCGGTGACCAAGCCGAGCGCCTCCGGTCGTCGCACGATGAACGCCTCGGCGCCCACATCAACGAGCACTGATCCCCGACCGTCAGCACCGACGTCGACCGTCTTGAGGATTCCGCCCGTCCGCTCCCCTGCTTCGTAGAGGTCGATACGTGCGTCGGGACCGAGTCGCTGCCGCAGCCGGAACGCCGCGGTGAGACCCGAGATGCCCGCTCCGACAACGGCGACGTCGATGGTCATGTCCTCACCTCGCGAACGTTCAGATCGAATGGACCAGTTCTACGGTCCGCGTGATCACATCCGGATCGGTTCCCGGCAGCACACCGTGCCCCAGGTTGAAGATGTGCCCTGCGGCGCCGTGCACGACGGCACGCTCGCCCTCGGCGACGATGCGTCGGACATGTTCGTCGATCGTGGCCCCACCTGCGAAAAGCACTGTCGGATCGAGGTTTCCCTGCACTGCGACACCTCCGCCGACGCGGCGCGCGGCATCGTCGAGCGGCACGCGCCAGTCGACGCCGATCACGTCGGCCCCGACCTTGGTCATGGACTCGAGCAACTCCCCCGTTCCGACACCGAAGTGGATGCGGGGCACGCCGAAATCGGAGACCTCGGCCAGCACGCGCGCACTGTGCGGCGCGACGAACGTCCGGTAGTCGGCATCCGAGAGCGCACCCGCCCACGAGTCGAAGAGCTGGATCGCGTCGACTCCGGCGTCGAGCTGGGTCCGTAGGAAGGTGATGGTGATGTCGGCGAGGCGACCCATCAACGCATGCCAGAGTCCCGGATTGGAGTACATCATCGACTTGGTGATCGTGTAGTTGCGGCTCGGCCCGCCCTCGATCAGATACGAGGCGAGGGTGAACGGCGCACCCGCGAATCCGATGAGTGCGGTTTCGTCGTCGAGTTCGTCGAGGATCAACCCGATGGCACGCGCGATCGCGCCCACCGATTGGGGGTCGAGCGCCGGGAGCTGCGCCACGTCGTCGACGGTACGCACCGGATGCGCGATGACCGGGCCGGTACCCGCGACGATGTCGAGCTCGACACCGGCAGCCTTGAGCGGCACGACGATGTCGGAGAAGAGGATTGCTGCATCGACGTCGTGGCGGCGCACCGGTTGCATCGTGATCTCACAGACCATCGCCGGGTCGAAGCACGACTCGAGCATCCCGTGATCGGCGCGAATGGCACGGTATTCGGGCAGGGAGCGACCTGCCTGCCGCATGAACCACACCGGACGTCGTGTGGGTGCGCCGCCGGTCGCGGCAGCGATGAGCGGCATCTGAGCATGATTTCGGCGCGTGCGGGCAGGGTGTGACATCACCGATCACTCTGCCATGTGGGGCACAGACCCAGGCCGACCAGGTCGGCCTTGCTCGCCGAGTTCCCCCGCCTGCCTCGACACGCCGACGACCGAGGACCTACCTGCCCGGCGCGCCTCCCGTCGGCCACGCCTACCTCACTCTACCGTCGAGATGTGACCTCCTCCGGAGCTCCGACGGAGCCTGCTGACTTCCGCACCGCGGTCGAGTCGCTGCACACCGCCCAGATTCGGCGCGACATCGAGGTCGGGCCGATCCGTCCCCCGCAGCGACTCGCCCCGTACAGCTATGCCGTGGGCGCCGAAGTCCGCGTACCCGATATCAACGACGACGTGCCGGTCGACTCGTCGGGAAGTGCATTCGGCCGACTGGTCCTGCTCTACGACCCGGCAGGCCAGGACGCCTGGAACGGCACCATGCGCCTCGTCGCCTACATTCAGGCCGAGGTCGAGGCCGCGCTGGCAATGGATCCTCTCCTGCCCGAGGTGGCGTGGAGTTGGCTGTCCGACGCGCTGGGCGCCGAGGTGGGTTCGACGTCGAGCGACGGCTCGCGGACGTCGCGGACCGGCGAACCGATCGTCGTCACCGCGCTCGGCGGAACTGTCACGTCGACGACGTCGGTGCGCTACGGAGACATCGCCGGACCACCCAGGGCGCATCAACTCGAACTGCGAGCCTCGTGGACCGCACCGACCTCCGACGGCCTCGGTGGCCATCTCGAGGCGTTCTGCGACGTCCTGTCGTCGGCTGCGGGCCTCCCCCCGGTCGGGGTCACCGAACTCGGCTCGGTGTGAGTCCATCGGCATGAGTACATCCGACGAGCGGCCCGCCGACCCCGGCAACGAGGTCGTCGCCGAACCGTCCGTCGAACCACTACTCGCACCAGCCGACGGTGTTCCACCGGTGCTGTCCCGCGCGGCGGACTTCGCCTATGCCGCCGAATGCCTTGCCGCCGGAACCGGCCCCATCGCCGTCGACACCGAACGCGCCTCGGGATATCGATACTCGCAGCGTGCGTACCTCGTTCAGTTGCGTCGCACCGGCTCCGGCTCGTTTCTGCTCGACCCGATCAGCGAGCCAGAGGCCCTGGCCCCGGTGATCGAGGCGCTCGACGGCCCGGAGTGGGTGTTGCACGCCGCCGATCAGGATCTGCCCTGCCTACGCGAACTCGGTTTCCGCTGCGAGACGGTCTTCGACACCGAACTGGCCGGACGGCTGCTCGGAGAACCCAAGGTCAATCTCGCGGCGATGGTCGCCACCTATCTCGAACTCGGCCTGCAGAAGGGCCACGGGGCCGCTGACTGGTCGCGGCGACCGCTCCCCGACGACTGGCTCAACTACGCAGCGCTCGACGTCGAGGTGCTCGTCGAATTGCGCGACGCCGTGCAACAGGCGCTGCTAGAGCAGGGTAAGGACGAATGGGCGCGCCAGGAGTTCCGATACGTTCTCGACCGGCCGGCTCCTGCCCCACGCGTCGACAAATGGCGCAGGACCGCCAACGTGCACACGGTGAAGAACAGCCGATCGTTGGCTGCGGTCCGCGAGCTCTGGGCTGCGCGTGAAGAACTCGCCCAGCGACGCGATGTCGCGCCCGGCCGGATTCTGCCGGATTCGGCCATCGTCACCGCGGCCAACGCCATGCCTACATCGCAGGCGGAGCTGACCCGACTTCCCGTCTTCGGCGGCCCACGGCAACGACGTCAGGCCGGCACCTGGCTCAGCGCGATCGATCGTGCACGCAGCCTCCCCGAATCCCAACTGCCGTCGAAACGCGGTCCGACAGTAGGACTCCCGCCGATCAGCAGGTGGGAGCAGCGCAACCCCGACGCCGCGAAGCGCATCGCGCAGATCCGTCCGATCGTCAAAGAGATCGCCGAGAACAACACCGTGCCCGTCGAGAATCTGCTCGCGCCCGACCTGGTACGCCAACTCGCTTGGGACGGAGTAGATCTGCCCGCGACACCCCCCGCCGTCGACGCATATCTCGCGGCGGGCGGTGCGCGGCCGTGGCAGCGCGAACTGACTGACGTCGCTCTTGCAGACGGACTCAATGCCGCTGCGGAAGCGCCTGCGGCCGAGCCGGATTCGACGAGCTGACCTCGAGCGTCAGCCCCGGTCGCCCTCCGGCGTGTCGGCGCCGGCACCATCACGCGCCACGTCGATCGCCTCGTCGGCGTGCTCGAGCTCTGGCACCGTCTCCATCCCCGACACCGTGGCCGTGATCGACCGCGCGAGATCCTGAGCCGTCAGACCGAGCTCGGCCAGAATCTCGCCACGCGACGCATGTTCGATGAAACGCTGCGGAATCCCGCGAAGTTGCACGGGCACAGGCACTTCCGCGTCGGAGAGGGCGGCGCTGACGGCAGCTCCCACTCCCCCGCTCACACCGCTGTCCTCGAGCGTCACCACCAGCCGATGTCGGCGCGCGAGGTCGACGATCGACTCGGCGACGGGCAGCACCCACCGCGGATCGACGACCGTCGCGTCGATGCCCTGCTTGGCCAGCCGGTCCGCGGTGTCGACGGCGAGACCACAGAACGCGCCGACGGCGACGATGAGTACGTCGCCCGACGCTTTTCCGACGCCAGGTGACGACCGACGCAGGATGTCGACGCCGTCGTCGAGACGCTCCACCGCGCGAATGTCTTCGGGTACAGCGCCCTTTGAGAAGCGCAGTGCGGTCGGGCCGTCGTCGACGGCAAGCGCTTCGTCGAATTCTTCGCGAAGGCGGACGGCGTCGCGCGGTGCGGCAACGCGCAAACCGGGAACCATCGCCATCAGCGACAGATCCCACATGCCATGGTGACTGGGGCCGTCCGGCCCGGTGATCCCGGCACGGTCGAGGACGAGGGTGACCGGCTGACGCAGCAACGCGACGTCCATGAGGAGCTGGTCGAATGCGCGGTTGAGGAATGTCGAGTAGATCGCGACCACGGGGTGCATGCCGCCCAGCGCGAGACCCGCCGCCGAGGTGAGCGCGTGCTGTTCGGCGATGCCTACGTCGAACATCCGATCGGGATACTTCTCGCCGAACGGTGCGAGCCCGGTCGGGCCGGGCATCGCAGCGGTGATCGCGACCACGTCGGGACGCGTCGCACCCGCTTCGAGGAGTGCCGCGGAGAACACCGACGTCCAGTCCTGCGCCGACACCGACTTCGCACGGCCGGTCTTGGGATCGATCACACCGGTCGAGTGCATCTGATCCGCCACATGATTCTCGGCGTGGATGTAGCCGTTGCCCTTGCGGGTGACGGCGTGCACGATGACCGGACCGCCGAAGGATCGGGCCCGCGCGAACGCCGCCTCGAGCGCTTCGACATCGTGGCCGTCGACCGGCCCGAGGTACTTGAGACCGAGGTCGGTGAACATCTGCTGGGGCGCGAGGAGGTCTTTGATCCCGCTTTTCATGCCATGCAGCACCGCGTACGCGGGTCCGCCCACAACGGGCAACATCTGCATCACACGACGGCTCTCGTCGAGGAAGCGTTCGTATCCGGGCTGGAGTCTCAGACCCGACAGGTGCGCCGCGACGCCGCCGATGGTCGGTGCGTAGGAGCGCCCGTTGTCGTTGACGACAATCACGACCGAGCGGTCGGAATCGGCGATGTTGTTGATCGCCTCCCAACACATTCCGCCGGTGAGCGCGCCGTCGCCGACGATCGCGACGACCGTGCGGTCCTGACCGGTCAGAGCGAACGACTTCGCCAGTCCGTCGGCGTAACTCAACGCTGCTGATGCGTGCGAGGACTCGACCCAGTCGTGCTCGCTCTCGGCGCGATCCTGGTATCCGGTGAGTCCGTCGCGTTGACGCAACTCGTCGAAGCCCGCGGCCCGTCCGGTGACGATCTTGTGCACGTACGACTGGTGGCCGGTGTCGAAGATCACGGGGTCGACAGGCGAATCGAAGACGCGGTGGAGCGCGAGCGTCAGCTCGACGACCCCCAGGTTGGGGCCGAGGTGGCCACCTGTGGCCGACACTTTCTCGATGAGGAATTCACGGATCTCACCGGCGAGTACCACGACCTCATCCGGCGACAACGCCTTGAGATCGGCCGGGGAAGAGATCCGCTCGAGCACACTCATCGAGTCCTCCTACTACGCACACCGGCCGCGCGGGCTTGTCGCGGTCGTGTCGAACAGTCTACGGACCTCGCGGCAGTGCCCTGGGTCACCACAACCGCGAGCTGGTCACACACCGGCGGCCGCGATCGGCATCAGCACTGCGATCGCCTCGACGTGGTGCGTCAGCGGGAAGGCGTCGAATGCCCGCATCCTGGTGACCGCGTATCCGCGTTCGGTGAACAGCGCGAGGTCACGTGCGAACCGCGCGGCGTCGCAGCCGACGTGCACGACGATCTCGGGCGACGCGGCGACGATCCTGTCGATCACGCGGGTGCCTGCGCCGGTTCGCGGCGGGTCGAGGACGACGACGTCCGGTGACGGCAACGACTCGATCACATCGGCGACCTCGCCATGATGAGTGGTCACCGACGAGTCCTCCTCGTCGAACACCGCATCAGCCGCGGCCAGTGCGGCGGCGTCGGAGTCGACGATGTGGACCTCACGGAGGTCGAGAGTGTCGACGAGGGCGCCCGCGAACACACCGGCTCCGCCGTAGAGATCCCAACAGGTCGCGGGTGGCGAGACGTCGGTCGAAGCGACGAACTCGGCGACGGTCTGCGCGTAGACGGTCGGTGCCATTCGGTGTGCCTGCCAGAAGCCGGTCACCGGAATCGACCACTCCCGCTCGCCCACGCGGTGGCGGGCGGCGGCGTCGCCTTCGAGTACCGTTGTGGCCCTGCGTGATTCGACACTACGTCGACGACGCTGCGCGGCGCTCCTGCCACGATCGCGACGAGAATGTCGCCGCGGCGCCACTGCCGGCGCGAGTTCGGTGATGTGCCTGCGGCCGACGTCGTCGGCGACGATCGCCAACTCCGCACCGGGCGTGAAGCGGCGGTCGTCGAGCCCGTCGAGCAGACCTGCGACCGGCTGTACACAGTCGACACCGACGACGAGGTCGCCGCTGTGGAAGCGGTGCTGTCCGCTTCGGCCTGCGTCGTCCACCGCGAGGCGCGTCCGCACACGCCAGCCGGTGGCGTCGTCGGACAATGAGCGGATGCCGATCGAGGGTGGCGCATCGGGGTCGGCGTCGGCGGCGCACCAGGCGTGGACGCGATCGGCGGTGAAATGACCGACCCGCACGAGCACGTCCTCGAGCGCCTGAGCCTTCAACGTCCGCGCGTGGCCCGGTTCGATGAAGGCGAGGTCGCAGCAGCCTGCGCCGTGAGCAGCCGCCGGGCAGATCGTCTCGACGCGATGCGGCGAGGGGTCGAGGATCTCTATCGCCTCCGCGCGCCAGAACGACTCCGCTCGGGTGTCGACGACGCGCGCCGTGACCGTCTCCCCGGGAATGGCGCCGCGCACGAACACCACACGTCCGTCATCAAGTCGCCCGACGGCATCTCCCCCGTTGGCCGGGCGATCAACCCGCACGGTGACGACAGGTGCGGTCACGGGTCGTTGCGGCGTGGAGCTCACTGGCCACCCAGCGCTCGTCGGGTGTCACCTGGGGCGTTGTACTCGAGGTCGTCGCGGCGTCGGTCCGACGACGTGAGCTGCCAGGGCACCGACGTGACCATGACGCCCGGCTCGAACAGCAGGCGCGTCTTGAGGCGCAGTGCCGACTGGTTGTGCAGAATCTGCTCCCACCAGTGACCGACGACGTATTCGGGGATGAAGACGGTGATCACGTCGCGCGGATGCTCGCGGCGCACCCGACGCACGTACTCGATCACCGGGCTCGTGATCTCCCGGTATGGCGACGCAATCACCTTGAGCGGCACCTTGATGTCGCTTTCCTCCCACTGCGACACCAGTATTCGCCTGTCGCGGTCGTCGACGTTGACCGTGATGGCCTCGAGGACGTCCGGCCGCGTGGCGCGGGCGTAGAGCAACGCGCGCTTGGTCGCCATGTGCAGCGTGGAGACCAGGACGATCGAGTGTGTGCGGCTCGGGAGAACCTGGTCTTCCTCTGCTTCGACACGCTCGAGTTCGCGTTGGACCGATGCGTAGTGGTGGTGGATCAGCTTCATCAGCACGAACAGGATCACCATCGCGAGGATGGCGATCCATGCACCCGCGGTGAACTTGGTGATGAGCACCACCACCAGGACCGTCGCCGTCATCACCAGGCCAACCGAGTTGATGACCCTGGACTGCTTCATTCGACGCCTGGCACGCGGATCGGTCTCGTGTCGCAACAGACGCGTCCAGTGACGCACCATGCCCGCCTGGCTCAGCGTGAACGAGACGAACACGCCGACGATGTAGAGCTGGATGAGTGCGGTGACCTCACCGCCGAATGCGACGACGAATGCGATCGCCGCGACGGCAAGGAAGATGATGCCGTTGCTGAAGGCGAGGCGATCACCACGAGTGTGCAACTGTCGGGGCAGGAACCGGTCCTGCGCAAGAACCGAACCGAGTACCGGGAATCCGTTGAACGCGGTGTTGGCCGCGAGCAGCAGGATGAGGGCCGTGGCGACGGCCACGAAGTAGAAGCCCGCCGGGAAACTCTCGAAGACGGCCTGCGCGAGCTGCGCGATGAGCGCCTCCTGCTGAAAGCCGGGTGGCGCGCCGATCAGGTCGCGCGCCGGGTCGGAGACGTACTTGGCGCCGACCCGCTCGGCGAGCCAGACGATCCCGAGCAGCAGCACGATCGCGATCGTTCCCAGCATGAGCAGCGTCGTGGCTGCGTTGCGCGACTTCGGTTTCTGGAATGCGGGCACGCCGTTGCTGATCGCCTCGACACCGGTCAGTGCCGCCGAACCCGACGAAAACGCTCGCGCGATGAGGAAGATGAAAGCCACACCGGCGAGATGCGTGTTCTCCGCGCGAATACCGAAGTCGGCGGTCTCGGCGCGGACGTCACGTCCGAGGACGAAGATCTCGGTCGCGCCCCACAGGAGCATCGCGATGACCCCGATGATGAACGCGTAGGTGGGAATGGCCAGCACCGAGCCGGATTCCTTGATGCCGCGCAGGTTGACGGCTGCGAGCACGACGATCGCCGCCACACAGAACCACACCCGATGCTCGTGCACGAACGGGATGGCGGAACCGATGTTCTCCGCGGCCGACGAGATCGAAACCGCGACGGTCAGCACGTAGTCGACGAGCAGCGCGCTGCCGACGACCAGACCCGCCGTCGATCCGAGATTGACGGTTGCCACCTCGTAGTCGCCGCCCCCGGACGGATAGGCGTGGACGTTCTGTCGGTAGCTCGCGACGACCACCGCCATCACGACAGCGACAGCGATCGCGATCCAGGGCGCCAGGGTCATGGCGCTGAGACCTGCAACCGAGAGGACCAGGAAGATCTCCTGCGGCGCGTAGGCGACAGACGACATAGCGTCAGAGGCGAACACGGGCAGCGCGATCCGCTTGGGCAGCAGCGTGTGGCCCAATTTGTCACTACGGAACGGCCTGCCGAGCAGCAGTCGTTTCGTCGCAACAGACGCCTTTGACACGGTGGACACCACGCAACACTAAGACCTAGCGCTCGTGTTGGGCCACTACGGCCCCGGCGAGGTCTATCAAGCGGCTGTGAACTCCGCGTGTGGGCCAGTTCGCACGGCCCGATGTCGCCGGGGTCATCGGGCGGGTAGGTTCAAGTCGCGCGGACAATCGGCGGCAACCGCCTGCGTCGACGCTCCACCGCGCCCGACTAGCAGTGAACCCACGAGAGGATCGATGTGCGGGTAGTCATCATGGGGTGCGGACGAGTGGGATCGTCCCTGGCGATGGCCATGCAGAAGCGCGGTCACCAGGTGGCCATCATCGACCGCGATCCGGCCGCGTTCACACGACTGTCCGACGACTTCACCGGCGAGCAGATCGTCGGGGTCGGGTTCGATCGCGACGTACTCGCCCGCGCCGGGATCGACCGAGCCGACTCGTTCGCCGCGGTGTCCTCGGGCGACAACTCCAACATCATCGCCGCGCGCGTCGCGCGCGAGACCTTCGACGTCCCTCGCGTCGTCGCCAGAATCTACGACGCGAAGCGAGCCCAGGTCTATGAGCGACTCGGGATTCCCACCGTCGCAACGGTGCCGTGGACGACCGAGCGTTTCGTCTCGGCTCTCGGCGAGACGTCGACGACAACGGAGTGGCGCGATCCGTCGGGAACCATCGCGATCGCCCAGCTCGACATCCACGAGTCGTGGATCGGCATCACGTCGGTGAAGTTCCAAGAGCTCTCCGGGGCCCGCCTGTCTTTTCTGAACCGCCACGGCAAACCGATCCTCCCCGAAGCCAAAACCGTTCTGCAACAAGACGACATCGTGTTCGCATCGGTCCGCCTCGACGATCTCGCCGGTGTGCGCGCACTCGTCGCAGCGCCGCTGGCCCATGCCGATTAGAGGAGAGAGATGAAAGTCGCCATCGCCGGTGCAGGCGCAGTCGGTCGTTCGATCGCCCGTGAACTCATCGCGGCAGGCCACGAGGTCACGCTGTTCGAACGCCTCGCGAGCCACATCGACGTCGAGGCCGTCCACGGAGCGAACTGGCTGCTCGCGGATGCCTGCGAGCTGGCCAACCTCGAACGAGCCGGGTTGCAATCCTACGACGTGATGATCGCCGCCACCGGCGACGACAAGGCCAATCTCGTGGTCAGCCTGCTGGCGAAGACCGAGTTCGCGGTGAGCAGGGTCGTCGCCCGCGTAAACGATCCGCGCAATGAGTGGCTGTTCGGGGAGGACTGGGGCGTCGACGTCGCGGTGTCGACACCTCGGCTACTGGCCTCGCTGGTCGAAGAGGCGGTGTCGGTCGGTGATCTGGTGCGGCTCATGACATTTCGTCAGGGTCAGGCAAACCTCGTCGAACTCACGCTGCCGCCCGACACCCCGCTGGCGGGCAAGCCGGTCCGCAAGATCGATCTGCCGCGCGACGCCGCGCTGGTGGCCATCATCCGTGGCGGCCGCGTGATCGTGCCCGAGCGCGACGATCCGCTCGAGGGTGGCGACGAACTCGTCTTTGTCGCCGCGGTCGAGGTGGAACCGGCGCTACACGCGGCGATCCACGGCAGCTGAGGCCCCGCCGGCGCGCGACGCGCGTCGGACGAGCACCATGGTCACCACGACTGCGAGCGCGGTGAGCGGCCAGCCCATCCCGATCCGAGCGACGGCCAGCCAACCGGTGTCGCCGCTGTCGTAGAGCGACGATTGTGCGAGATAGCGTCCCACGAACACGAGTGCCCAGAATGCCGTGGCGACGTCATAGGCGATCAAAGTCCCGCGGTCGTGACGCCACTGCGTTCCGGTGCCGTTGACGTAATTCCAGGCCACGCCGATCAGCGGCCATCGAAGCAGGATCGAAGCGACCAGGACACCCGCGTACACCAGCGATGTCCAGATGCCGAACAGAAAGTACCCTTTCGCGTCGCCGACGCGATGGGCGATGAACGTGCAGATCGCCACGCCGAGAAAGCCGGAGATCGCCGGTGCGAGTCCGTCGTGACGGAACAGACGGACGGCCGCGACCGATACCGCCGTAGCGAGCGCCGCGATGATCGCCGCCGTCAGGCCGAATGCGGCGTTGACGGCCACGAATACAATGACCGGGATCGTCGACGAGATCAGGCCGGATACTCCGCCGAGCTGCTCGAGAACCGTCGGCGTCGGCCGTTCGCCCACCTGGGCTGCGTCGATATCCGACGCGGCGTCGGGACTGTCAGTCTTCTCCGTCGCCATGCAATTCGTAATCGGGGTTGTAGATCACCTTGGTGCCATTGTGTTCGCCGAGACGCCCACTCACGGTGATCTTCCGCCCCGGCTCGATACCCGGGATGCGGTTACGGCCCATCCATTTCAGAAAGACGACGTCGCTTCCGTCGAAGAACTCCGCCTTGACCCCACTCTTCGCGGTGCGTGAACAGGTCTCGACCGCGCGCAACTCGCCATGCATCGTGACCTCGTCACCGCGCGAACACTCCACCGCGCGCTGGGCGCCGGTGGCCGCCGACTCCGCCGCGATCTTCTCCGCGTCGGCTTCTCCGAGATCTTCGGTGAGCCGCCTGGTCAGTCGCTTGAGATAACCGGCTGTGGGCATCACAACCTCCAAATAGCGATGTGGGCACGATCAGTGTTTCGGGCGCGGCTTATCGGGCTGAACCAACCGAGCCGCACTCGGTCAGCCTAGACCCCCGCGCTCACCGGTTACAACGCACGGCATCATCGGTTCATGCCCTCGGCTGACACCGCGCACCCACCAGCACCGACCGCCTTGATCGCCATGCCCGGCACAGGTTCGGACGACGACTACGTTCGACGAGCATTCGGGGCGGCTGCACGACTTCTCGACGTCGAGCTCATCGCTGTGAAACCGACCGCCGACCTCATCCCCGGATTCATCCGCGCACTCGACGCCGCGGCGCGCGAGCATGCGGTTGTGCTGGTCGGCGGGGTGTCCATCGGCTCGGTGACCGCACTGCGGTGGGCGCTGGACCAACAATCCGCACACACCGGAAGCTGTGCCGGCGTCCTGGCTGCGCTACCGCCGTGGAGCGGCGAACCGTCGGGATCGCTTGCCGCGGCGAGCGCCCGCCTGACCGCCGACTCCATCGAACGCGACGGACTCGACGCAAAGATCGCGACGATGGTCTCGACGAGTCCCGAGTGGCTCGGCGTCGAGCTGAGTCGGTCGTGGCGCGCGCAGTCCCGCGACCTCGTCGCACAACTGCGCGCTGCGGCGGAGTGCGTGGCACCGACCCCGGACGACATCTCCGAACTCACTGTGCCACTTGCGATTACCGCTGCGGTCGACGATCCGCTACATCCCCGCGCAATCGCCGAGGACTGGTCGGCCGCTGCACCGCGCGCGGAGGTCGTCGACGTCGAATTGACCCAGTGGGGCATCGACCCCTCGGTGCTCGGGACGTCGTGCGCGCGCGCCTGGCTGCGCCTGAGTGCGGCGCAGGAGTCGGAGCCTGCCCGGCACCTATGAGAGGGAGGTCAGCGGCGTCGTCGAAAACGCTGCATGGCCGAGCCCGCCGAGCGGGGCTGATCGTCGGATGAGTCGACATCCCCACCGGCCGTGAACTCGGCGTCGGCGGTGGCAACACCCGTGTCCGTGCCACTCGTTTGCTGTGCAGTCGGATCGTCACCCGAGCCTGCAACGGCTCCGTCGGGTACGACGACGCCGGGCGGGACATCGCCACCCTCGGCCGACGCGCCCTCGAACATCTGCTGTTGTGCTGCGGCGACCTGCTCGGCCAACACCGGCGGCAGCACAAGCGGCAGCATCTCGCGGGGAGGGGCGGGCTCGGTGCCTCGACGCACCACCGACTCCGCGAGCACGGCACGGGACAGCTGGGACAGTTCGGACGCGGTGTCGTTCGGTCCGCTCGCCACCAGCCGAACCATCCAGCGCGGGCCGTCGACGCCGATGAAACGATGACTGCCGCCCGGAACCTCTGCGACGATTTCGCGGCCCCAATGACCGTCTTCGATGCTCGTGGTCGCTCCGTCGTTCTTCAGTGAGTCGACGAGTTCACCTACCACCTCGCGCCACAGTCCCGGCGACTTCGGCGCCGCGAAAGCAGCGACGGTGATCCGACCGTAGGGAGTCACCAGGTAGACGGCCTCTGGTTGATGGTCGGCGGTCATCTCGACGGTCACCTGGCCGCCTTCGACAACGGGCACCAGCACGGCGCCGAGGTCGAGGTGCGATTTCTCGAGATCCTCTGCCGGGGTGTCGAGTTCGGTGATGTCGTAGGGTCCGCGCGCCTGCCCGATGAGCAGCGGCTGGTCGGCAGTGTCCGACGCCGACTCGGGGTCTCGTGCCATCACGTGGGGTTCTCCTCGTTCGCGTTGTCGCCTGCGGTATCCGAGCCGTTGGCCGGGTCGACGGTGCCCGGATCGACGGATCCCCCATCCGTCAGTATGGCGTGTCCGCCGCTCGATCCGTAGCCGCCCTCGCCGCGAGCTGTCTCGTCGAGCTCGTCGACCTCGGTGAAGTCGACCAGTTCGATCCGCTGGATCAGCAACTGCGCGATGCGATCCCCGCGCACGATGCTGATCGTCTCCGACGGATCGAGGTTGATCAGACACACCTTGATCTCCCCGCGGTACCCGGCGTCGATGGTTCCGGGCGCGTTGACGATCGACAATCCGGCGCGTGCGGCGAGTCCCGACCGTGGATGGATCAGCCCGACCGTTCCGAATGGCAGCGCGACGGCGATCCCCGTTCCGACGAGCTGTCGACGGCCTGGCGGCAGTTCGACATCGATGGTGGAACAGAGGTCGACACCCGCATCGCCGGCATGAGCCCGAGTCGGCAGTGGAATGTCGGGATCGAGTCGCTTCACCGGGATCTGACCGATCGGTGCGGCGCCAGGGGTGGATTCTACGGTCACGAACGCAGACTACGCTGAGCTTTGTGAGTTCATCCGAACGCCCCGAGGAGACCGGGGCCCAGTCGCCAGGACCGACTGATCCGGCAGCAGACCGCTACAGCGAACGGCTGCGTGTGCCCCTGTGGTGGTGGCCTGCCGCGGCAGTGGTGACCGCGGTCGCCGGATACGAGATAGAGCTCTCGGCGCATCGCTCGTCGTGGAGTTTCGTCGGATACATCGCCGTCGGGCTGCTGTGTGCATTCCTGCTGTGGTCGATGGGCCGTACCCAGATCAGGGTCAGCGCAGACGGAGTCTTGCATGCGGGCAAGGCGCAATTGCCGAATTCTGTCATCGCGCGCGGGGCGAGTATCCCTGCGTCGGCCAAGAGCGCGGCGCTCGGTCGGCAGCTCGATCCGGCTGCGTTCCTCATGCACCACGCGTGGATCAAGACGATGGTGTTGTTGGTGTTGGACGATCCCGATGACCCGACGCCCTACTGGCTGGTGTCAACGCGCCATCCCGACAAGGTGCTCGCCGCACTGGGTGTACCCGATGCCAGCACGACGCACGCGGTGAGTCCTGAGCACTCGGACCGCGACCAGAGCTGAGGCGACCAGAGCTGGGGTCCGCGGTAGTCCGAGACTCACGAGCAGACGCAAGCGGCGCAGCGGTGCCGGATACCGGCACGCTGCGCGCCGCTCAGGCGCAGTCGACGCAGATGAGCGAGCTGCCATTCTCCCGAGCCAATCGGCTGCGGTGGTATACGAGGAAGCAGCTGCTGCAGGTGAATTCGTCGGCCTGCTTGGGGATCACACGGACGGAGAGCTCTTCTCCGGAGAGATCAGCGCCGGGCAGCTCGAATGACTCGGCCGTGTCGGTCTCATCGACATCAACCGCAGACGACTGGGCTTCGCTGCGACGAGCCTTCAACTCTTCGAGCGAATCCTCATTCAGGTCTTCGGTCTCCGTACGCCGTGGCGCGTCGTAATCAGTAGCCATTGTGTGCCTTACTTGGTTGGAGTTGGAGCCGTGGAGGACTGGCTTGTGGCCGGTCGACCATTGAGCACGATGCCTGTCGGGGGGGTTGGATTTCACCGACGTCACAACAACTCGTGGCGCCTGCAATTCGTTACCCCCAACCAAACAGATTTATGTGATGTGCATCACATATTCCGTAGGCTGGTCCGTCCCTGTCTAGGACGGGGCGCCCGAACTGTAGTGCATCGCTTGTCTGCGGTCAACATCACGCGTACGCCGATTCATTCCCGAGCGTCGGTCGGCTCAGACGGACACACGGAGTGAACCGGGACTCATCACACAGGGACCGACTCGCACGCACGGTGCTTGACCCACACCCGCGCACGAACCCTCTACAGTGAACCTCGTCCTGCTCGCTGGGCTCCCGGCGTCGGCAGGCGCAGGTATGCGTGGATGCGAGAAGGAGCAGGGTTCAACGGTGGTCTCGAGGATTACGGTCGGTTATCCCACCGATGACAAGGGACGCCCCTATCGACGTCGGCGTGCGCGGCCCGCCATCATCGTCGCGGTCATTCTGCTCGTCGTAGGTGTGATCGCATGGGCTGTCGCGCTTTCCAAATCGACAGCCGACGCAACGCCCACGAGTTGCAACCAGCCCACACCGGCCAGTTCATCGGTGGCGGCACCCCCGGTCGCCAATGCCCCCGCGGCCGCGTCGGCGAAGACACCGAAACTGACCGTCGTCAGTCGTGACGACATGCTGAAGGTCGCACCCGCCGCGCTGTCGACATTCCAGGTGCGCGTGCTGAACGCGTCGACTCAGCGCGGCGAAGCCCAGACCGTCTCAGACGATCTGACTGCGCAGGGATTCAATCCCGTTCCCGACGGCGCATATGCCGACGACGCCCTCTACCCCAACCACGACCTCGACTGCGTGGCGCAGATCCGCTTCGGGCCAGCGGGAAAGGCTGCCGCAGCGTCGGTCTGGGTCGCGATCCCGTGCGCAGAACTGGTCGACGACGGGCGCACCGGAACCTCAGTCGACGTCGCGCTCGGCGAGTACTACAAGGCACGTGAGCAGTCGCAGGACACGCAGGCCGCGCTCGAGGCCCTTCGCTCGGCGGACCCGCACAACCCCAAGACCGGGGCCGACCCGGGAGTGGTGCGGGCGGTTCACGCCCAAACCTGTTGATCGACAGGCTGATCGATCATTCAGGAGATCGGCGACAGCGCGCCGATCTCATCGAGCAACGCGAAGAACTCATCAGCGATACCCGGCGCGACGGCGACCGTGGCATCGCCGTCGGCTGAGCGCGAATCCGGTGGCGGAGTCCGCACAATCGCACCCGCCTCTGCTGCGACGAGG
>NZ_DLSO01000043.1:64524-64853 GCF_002500165.1 Gordonia sp. UBA7860
CCCGCCTCTGCTGCGACGAGGGCACCGGCCGCCCAGTCCCAGGGACTCAATCCGTGCTCGATATGCGCATCAACCGCGCCGGAGGCGACCATGCACAGGTCGAGCGCCGCGGCACCTATTCGACGTAGATCCCGAACCCGGGGAAGAAGCCGGGACATCAGCTCGCCCTGCACGCGTCGGCGCTCGACGTCGTAGCCGAAGCCGGTCGCGACCAGTGCGAGGTCGACGCGCGAGATCGGGTTGGCACGAAGCCTCGTACGCACACCGTCGCGCACTTCATATGCGCCACCCGACAGCGTCGCGGTGTAGACGACGTCGCGCGCGACGTC
>NZ_DLSO01000004.1:0-922 GCF_002500165.1 Gordonia sp. UBA7860
TTCGAGCGCGACGATTTCGGTCCGCTGGGTGAGATGTACCGGGAGAAGCTGGCCGACTATCTCGAAGAGATGAACGTCAAGGTCGAGAAGTTCGAGCGCGCCCGCGAACGCGCACTCGAGCGCGAGGCCAAGAAGGCGAGGGCAGGGGCGTGACCGTGATCGACAACAGGTTGGCACTGGCGATCTCGCCTGCGGACGACAACGGGGCACGGGACTGCGACGGATGTTGCGGTGCGTGCGAGCGTGAGACTCCGGAGCGACGCGACGTCCCCGAGGGCTTCGACGAAGCGATCATGATGGCCGAGGCCGCCACGTTGCACAACCCGACCCGTTGGAATGAGATCCGCACCCACGCAACGGATTCCGCTGCGGGGGAGTATTGCTCGTCGATACTCCTCGGTGCGTTGCTGCAGTCCGCGGCGCACCGGCTCGGGGTGCCCGCCGCCGACGTGTGGTCCTATGTTCGACGCGTCGGTGAGTTGCCTTTGTGAGGCTGGCGGGTTCTGCGCCGTGAGCAGATCCGACGATCAGGGCGTGGCGATCTAGGAGAGCGGCGCCATCCCCCTCCGAGCGCTCGTCCGGCGGGCAGTACGGTCGCTGGTGTGAGCTCCCCACTGATCAAAGGGTCCAAGACAGCGCTGGTAGATCGCACCTATCGGATCCGCATCCGCAGCAGCGGGCCGACGATCGACGTATCGGCGGTGCTGCTGGGTGCCAACGGCCGGGTCCGTACCGATGACGATTTCGTCTTTTTCAACAATCCGCAGGCGCCGGGCGTGCGTTTGGTGTCCGACGACGAGATCGACGTCGACCTCGGCGCCGTGGCGGCTGACGTCGACCGCATCGTCATCGTGGGCAGCACCGAAGCTCAGGGTGCAACGTTCGGCCAGAGCGGCCAGTTCAGCGCGGCGGTGACATCGGA
>NZ_DLSO01000004.1:1021-30885 GCF_002500165.1 Gordonia sp. UBA7860
CAGCGCGGCGGTGACATCGGAGTCGCAAGACCTCTCCTTCATGCCCGGTGCGCTCACCAGCGAGACCGTGGTGCAGATCGCGGCCTTCTACCGCCGTGGGACGGACTGGAAACTCGACGCCATCGGCCAAGGCTACGACCGAGGGTTGGCCGCACTGGCCACCGAGTTCGGGATCTCCGTCGATGAGCCCGCCGCCGATACGGCGAGTCCCACCACAGCACCGAGCGTCCCAGCCGCTGTGCATGCCCCATCGGCACCCGCGCCCACTTCGCAGCCGCCCGCCGCGTCGGCCATCAACATGACGAAAGTGTCGGTGTCGCTGACGAAAGACAGCGCTGACAAGACCGCGCGCATCGACCTGCGTAAGAGCAAGGGCGATCCGAACTGGGTGCTGACCGTGGGTCTCGAATGGGATGGCCGCGGCGCGTCATATGACCGCAAGGGAAACGTGAAGCGTTACGGCACAGGCGATCTGGACGTCTACTTCTTTTGTCGCAACGAGGAGACCAACGAGTTCGTCGTCATCAGTGGCGAAGCCGGACACCAGGGCGATCTCGGCGTGTGGCCGTTCATGCATCACCTTGGCGACAGTCTCGGCCCCGGGGCAGGCAACAAGCCTGCCACCGAACAGGTTCGGGTGCGTCCGACGGAGAATGGCGATCTGCTGGTCAACGTCTATCAGAGCGTCGACAACGGAACTGGCGCCATCGACGAGTTCGGCAGGCCCCGCGTCGCGATCCGGTACGGGCGTGCCGGTCACGACGGTCTGCCCGGACCTGACGCCGACGAAATCCTTGTCTACGTCGGCAACAGTGCCGATTCCTACTGGGCCACCGTCGCCCACATCGACGTGCTCGACGGAGTTCTCACCGTCGACGGCGAAACCCGCTACAGCGCACACAAGAGTGAAGCCATGCCCGGACTCAGCAGCACCGGTGCGTGGGTTCAAGAGCCGTCCGGCGGACCCGTCGGCCGCAGCAAAGCCAAAAACCACGGGCAGGGTCTGACCCTGTACAGCGGACTCTGTCAGAAGTAGACGGTACGCACCTGACCGGCAGAGCCGCGATCCACCTGACCGGCAGAGCCGCGATCCACCTGACCGGCCAAGCGGTCAACGCATCGGTAGGATCAGCATCCATGTCAGTCGATGCGTCCGCAGGCCATGGTGGCGCCAACGATAAAGACAAAGTCCACTATCTCGCCGGGCTCGATCTGCACGGCCGCAAGGTGGTTGTCGTCGGCGGTGGGTCGGTTGCGCAGCGTCGACTTCCGAATCTGGTGGCCGCCGGCGCCCGGGTCGAGGTCGTGGCTGTTGACCCGACGCCCGCCGTCGAGTCGTTTCCCGGGGTCGTCGTGCACAAACGTGCATACGTCGACGGCGATCTCGACGGCGCCTGGTACGCGATGGCGTGTACCGACGATCCTGGCGTGAATGCAGCCGTGGTCGCGGAGGCGGAGCGTCGGCACACGTTCTGTGTGCGGGCCGACGAAGCGCGGTGGGGCAGTGCTGTCACCCCGGCCTCCGGTCGGCACCGCGACGTGCAGTTCGGGGTGTTGGCGAGCGGCGATCACAGGCTGTCGGCGGCGTTGCGCGCCGCGATCTCACGGGCACTGGCCGACGGCTCACTCGACGTCGACGAGCAGCCGCACCCGCCGGGCGTCGCGCTCGTCGGTGGTGGCCCAGGCGACCCCGACCTCATCACCGTGCGCGGCCTCAAACTGCTGACGGCTGCCGACGTCGTCGTCGCGGATCGGTTGGCGCCACCGGAGCTCTTGGCCTCGCTCGGTCCGCAGGTGGAGATCATCGACGCCGCGAAGGTGCCCTACGGGCGAGCCATGAAACAGGAGGCCATCAACGACGTCCTCACCTCGAAGGCGAAAGAGGGCAAGTTCGTCGTGCGATTCAAGGGCGGCGATCCGTATGTCTACGGTCGCGGCTTCGAAGAGTTGCAGGCGTGCGTGGCCGCGGGCGTGCCGGTGACCGTGGTCCCCGGTATCACCAGCCCGATCTCCGTGCCGAGTTCCGCAGGCATCCCCGTGACCCATCGCGGAGTCACGCACGAGGTGGTGATCGCTTCGGGGCACGTCCGGCCCGGGCACCCAGATTCGCTGATCGACTGGTCGGTGCTCGCACAGCTACGCGGAACGCTGGTGCTGATGATGGCTGTGGAACGAGTCGACGTCTTCGCCGACGCGCTCCTAGCAGGCGGCAAGCCCGGCGACACCCCTGTCGCGATGATCGAGAACGGATCACTGCCCACCCAACGCCTCATCCGCACCGACCTCTCCCACGCAGGCGAGACCGCGGCGCGCGAAGGACTCAAGCCGCCCGCGATCGTCGTGATCGGTGACGTAGCGGGATTCGACGATGCGGATGCCGTTGCGGCGTTCGGTGATCTCGACGGAGCTCGATCAGCGGCCGAAGGCGGGGCTCGATCAGCGGCCGGAGGCGGGGCTCGATCAGCGGCCGGAGGCGGGGCTCGATCAGCGGCCGGAGGCGGGGCTCGATCAGCGGCTGGAGGCGAGGCTCGATAGGCGGCAGGCGTCTGGTGGGCGCTGCATCCCGTCGAGTGGGCTTTGTCTCGCGCCGTACAGCGGCTATCCGCCAACGAGAATTGGCACATACGCGCGGGGGCGCGGTAGCGTCGAACCCTATGTCGTCGTCACCTGGGCAAGCACACCGGCTGGATTTCGCGGCCGGGGCGTCGGACACCGACAATCAGTACCGGCCGGTGTTCGGGCTCGCAATCCTCGTGCTGTCGGGAATGCAGTTGCTGATGGTGCTCGACGGAACGGTCGCCGCGCTGGCGCTGCCGAAGATCCGTGAGTCGCTGCAACTCTCGGAGTCGGGTGCGAACTGGATCATCAGCAGCTATGTCCTGGCATTCGGCGGGTTGATGCTCCTCGGTGGCCGACTCGGTGACGCGTTCGGACGCAAGCGCATGTTCGTGATCGGCGTCGCAGCCTTCACCCTGACCTCACTGCTGTGCGGCCTGGCCTGGGATGAAACGAGTCTCATCGTCGGACGTGCCCTGCAGGGTGCCTCGGCAGCCGTCGCTGCGCCGACCGCGATGGCTCTGGTCGCCACGACGTTCGCGCCAGGTAAACCACGCAGTCAGGCGTTCGCGATCTACGCGGCGATGACCGGTATCGGTTCTGTCGCGGGTCTGATCCTCGGTGGTGTGCTGACCCAGCTCTCGTGGCGTCTCGTCTTCCTGATCAACGTCCCGATCGGACTGCTCGTCGCAGTCGGCGCCTACTTTGTCTTGCGCGAATCCCAGGGCGTGCGACTCTCTCTCGACCTACCGGGAGCCGTGCTCGCGACGTTGGGATGCTCACTGCTGGTGCTCGCGGTGAACGAGGGGCCCAACGGTTGGGGCCGTCCGATCGTCATCGGCTCGTTCATCCTCGGTGGTCTCGCGCTCGTGGCGTTCGTCATAGTCGAGCGCCGTGCGAGCAACCCGATCCTGCCGTTCGTTCTGTTCGACAACACGAGTCGTGTCGCCGCTCTGGTCGCCATCTTCTTCGCCAGCATGATCATGATGTGTATGGCGGTCTTCATCTCCCTCTACCTGCAGGGGATCTTGAAGTACACCCCCGTTCAGAGTGGTCTCGCAGTGGTGCCGTTCGCGTTCGGCCTGGGTATCGCCGCGGCGATCGCGTCGAAGCTCGCGCTGCACGTCCAGCCGCGGTGGCTGGTGCTGTGCGGTGGCGCGATCATTCTGGGCGGCTGCGTCTACGCGGCGTCGATTGCGCCGAAGGCTCCCGCGTACTTCCCGAGCATCCTCATCCCTGTCGTGGTGATCGGTGTGGGTGTCGGTTTCGCTGTGATCCCGCTGACGCTTTCGGTTGTCGCGGGCGTCGGGCCGAACGAGATCGGGCCGCTCACAGCGCTGGCGCAGGTCGCACAGAACCTCGGCGGTGCGATCGGGTTGGTCGCGGTCGGGGCGCTCGTGACGTCTCGCGCGCTGTCGCTCGGCGGCACCACCGCGCCCGTGGAGTCGATGAACAAGGCGCAACTCGCCGCTCAGGCCAACGGCTACGGACTGGCCTTCGCCTGTTGCGCGGGTATCGCGGTGATCGCCGCGATCGTCGTATTGTTCATGCGGTTCACGCCGGAGCAGGTTGCCGAGGGCCAGGCCGCGCAAGAAGCCGCGGATGCCGGGCTCGACGCGGACGTCGCGCAGAACACCCACGACCACTGATCAGGTCTCAGGTGGAATCCCAGAGACGCTGGTAGAAACTCATCCGCTCCTCGTCGAAGTCGACGCCGTACGCCTCGACGAGCGGTCTTTCCCACCCGGGCCCGTAGTCCCACTCCGTACTCATGGCTGCGACGGCGATGTCGGCCCAGCGATCTGCGACGTCGAGTATCCGGCGTCGAGCACTGCGGGACAAGTGACGAACTGCGCCGCCCACGAGAGTCGGTGAGCTTCGGCGCGCAGGGAGATCTCGTCGGTTGGTGGTTGCCATTTCAGGTACCGGGCGGATAGGCCTTCGCCGAGTCGGTAGGTGATGCCACCGACCTCGTCGAGCCAGACCGGTGTGATCGGATCGCCGCCGGAATGCGACACGACAACATCGGGAAATTCGTGCGCAGGGACGGCAGAGGTCATCGGATCAATGTCAGTCGGTCAGTACGACGATCTCGTTGGGTCGGGGGATCTCGACGCGCTGCCCCGCGTCGGACAGCACGGCGGCGAGGGCGTTGATGTCGCGGACGTTTCGGCGCGTCCGTACCAGTTCGCGAGCCACCAGCCCCTTGTAGTGCTTGTTGAAGTGGCTCACCACTTTTCGGGTGCCGTCGGGCGCCTCCGTCATCACCGTGGCGGTGACCGCACCGGAGACGGGCCCTAGCTGCTGGTAGATGCCCGAGCGCAGGTCGACGACGAAATCGTCCACCGCGTCGAGCGTGTTCGAGAGAGCAGGCTTCCACGCCGAGGTGAGCGTGCCGAAGCCGGGGAGTGTGGATCCGCCCGAGAGGCGGTAGGCGGGTATCCGGTCGCCGGCCCGGATGACCCCGAACAGCGCCGACCCGATCGCGAGGCGTTCTGCCGCTTTCGTTTTGCCCGCGCGGGTCAGTGATCGGTGGTCGAGGGCGTCGTAGAGCACGCCGGTGTAGCGCTCGATGGCAGGGCGGGTCGGTGAGAGCCAGAGGTCGGCGTTGCGGTCGACCTCGGCGAGCTGTGTCTTGCCGAGACCGAGTGCCTTCACGCTCGCGTCGAGATCGCTCGCGAGGTCGACGACGGCGTCGGCGATCTGTTTGCGCACGGGATTGAGTTCGGTGAACGAGAGTGTGTCGAGGTCGAGTGGGGCGCCGGAACCCCCGTCGGACTTGGTTTCCGAGGGCGGGAGGATGACGAGCACGTCGAACACTGTATCCGGCCACGTGGACGGGACCGAAAAGCGCGTGCGGTGGCCGACTAGACTGATCGACCGTGATCACACGGATGTCGACGCTGTTCCTGCGTACGCTGCGCGATGACCCGGCAGACGCCGAGGTTCCCAGCCACAAGCTGCTTGTTCGCGCTGGATATGTTCGGCGTGTCGCGCCGGGCGTGTACAGCTGGCTCCCCCTGGGGCTACGGGTACTCAGGGCGGTCGAGAACATCGTGCGCGAGGAGATGAACTCGATCGGCGCGCAGGAGATCCTGCTGCCCGCGCTGTTGCCGCGTGAACCGTACGAGACGACTGCCCGCTGGACCGAGTACGGCGACAACCTCTTTCGTGTGAAGGACCGCAAGGGCACCGACATGCTCCTCGGTCCGACGCACGAGGAGATCTTCGCGCAGCTGGTCAAGAGCGAGTACTCGTCGTACAAGGATCTGCCGGTCATCCTGTATCAGATCCAGACCAAGTACCGCGACGAGGAACGTCCGCGCGCAGGCATCCTGCGTGGGCGCGAGTTCGTGATGAAGGACTCGTACTCGTTCGACCTCGACGACGACGGACTCAAGGCCTCCTACATCGCGCACCGTGACGCCTACCAGCGCATCTTCGCGCGCCTCGCGGTGCGATACGTGATCGTCGCTGCGACGTCCGGCGCGATGGGCGGCAGTGCCTCGGAGGAGTTCCTCGCCGAGAGCGAGGTCGGCGAGGACACGTTCGTGCGCTGCCTGGAGTCGGGATACGCGGCCAACGTCGAGGCCGTCGTCACGCCTGCACCCGAACCGATTCCGTTCGACGGACTCGCGGAGGCGCAGGTTCACGAGACCTCTGACACCACCACCATCGAGACGCTCGTCGCGTGGGCCAACGACGCCCTCGACGGGACGTTCGACGCCGCGGACACACTCAAGAACGTCATGGTCAAGGTTCGCGAACCCGGAGGTGAGTGGGAGTTGCTCGGCATCGGGGTGCCGGGCAACCGCGAGGTCGACGTCAAGCGGCTCGAGGCCTCGTTGGAGCCTGCAGAAGTCGAGCTGTTGACCGAGGCCGACTTCGCGGCCAACTCGTTCCTGGTGAAGGGCTACATCGGACCGAAAGCCTTGCAGGAGAACGGCGTCCGCTATCTCGTCGATCCGCGCGTGGTCGACGGCACGGCGTGGATCACCGGTGCCGACCAGCCCAACCGGCACGTCGTCGGACTCGTGGCCGGGCGCGACTTCACGGCGGACGGGACCATTGAGGCGGCCGAAATCCTCGACGGCGACCTCTCGCCGGACGGCAAGGGACCGCTGGTGTCCGCGAAGGGCATCGAGATCGGTCACATCTTCCAGCTGGGCCAGAAGTACACCAACGCCTTCGAGGTGGATGTACTCGGCGAAAGCGGAAAGCCGGTCCGCCTGACCATGGGGTCCTACGGCGTGGGCGTGTCGCGGCTTGTCGCGGTGATCGCCGAACAGCAGCACGACGACAAGGGGCTGCGCTGGCCCGCAGAGGTCGCGCCCTACGACGTGCACCTGGTGATCGCCAACAAGGACGAGGCCGCGATCGGCGGCGCGACGTCGCTGGCCGAGGAGCTCGACGCCGAGGGCCTCGACGTCCTGCTCGACGACCGCAAGTCGTCGCCCGGCGTGAAGTTCAAGGACGCCGAACTGCTGGGCATGCCCACCGTCGTCGTGGTGGGCCGCGGCTACGCCAACGGCGTCGTCGAGGTCCGCGACCGCTTCACCGGCGAGAGCGCAGAGGTGCCGGTCGACAACGCGGTGTCGGCGATTGTCGCTGCGGTGCGCGGATAGCTTCCGGCGGCCGGTTCGGCCACCCGGGCTGTCGGACTCGGCGGACTACCGGACTATTGCGGCTGCCCCGGGAACGGAACGGTCACCGGACTCTCGCGCAATGCTGCACGCCAGGTGGCCGCGCGTTGCGCGCAGTCGGTGAGCTGGTCGACGGCCAGGCGGCGCGCCGATTCGGAGTCGGCACGCTCGAGCGTCGAGCGATATGCCGTGGCGCAGTCATTCTCGGCCGCCAGCGCGGCACGGGCAGCACTCGTCGGGTCAGTGACCTGCACGGGCAGCGTGTACCCGGCGGCCATATCGGGGGGAGTCGCGCCTGCCGCGGTGATGGCGGCGTTGAGTGCGTCGCGTGCCGCACGGTGGGCGGCGATGTAGTCGGCGACAGTGCCGCGTCGAGTCGCGGAGACAAAAGCTGTCGTGACCCCGTACGTGAAGATCGCGGCATTCTCGGCCTGTGTCGCCGTGGCCAATGCGTCGGTTGTTGCGGTCATGCGAGCTGCACCTCCACGAGGGTGGCGACCGAGGCGCTGACCGACCCGGCCAGTCCTGCCGAGTAGCCCTTCAGTGAAATCGCGGCGTCGTGTGCCGCACGCGTCGACGCACGGAGCGACGAGCGCAGCTCGTCGAGCGTTCCCGCTGTCGACGACGATCCCGGTGTGGACGTCTCGGACGCGCCCGCACCGGTGGAGCCGGGCGTCGCGGAGGCCGACGGCGCTGCAGACAACTGGTTCGCGGTGTCGGAGTCGAGGCGTTGGACCTCCTGCGAGAGAGCGGTCGCATGAGCGTCACGCTGATCGGCGATGACACCGAGCGCCGCGCTGTAAGTCGGAAGTCGGGGTGCGAGCGAACGAGCTGCCGCAGCGTCGGAGCGGGCAGCCTTGGCCAGGGGGAGTAGGGCGGTGGCGGTGATCTCATTCGGCGTCGGGCCGCTGTCGCATGCGCTCGACGCGCCGATCACGAGTGCTCCGGCGCCGATAGCGAGGCTGCCTCGTAAGACTGTGCGACGATCCACGGCGTCGAGTACATCGGGGGCTGCTGGCTTCACCCGACATATGATGCCAGTCCGGCACACCCGTGGTGCGCGGGCCGCACGGACAACAGGAGGTCCGACGGTCTGCCCGGCGATCGCCAGTAGCCTGCCGGGTCCGGGGCCGGTCGCAAGGTGGTCGGGGGAGGGTCGCGGATCGACTAGAATAGGGTGCCGTCGCATGCGGCAGACCAATCGCCGCGACAGCTGACCGGCGTCGATGAACGCACCTGAAGACCGTAACTGAAAGCACTGCGCGGCAAGCGAAGACGAGGAGTGAGGAGAGCAATGAGCATCGATACGCGACAACTCCGTACGCTCGTCGACACCTTTGTCGCCGACCGCGGATTCGACGTCGAAGACGTCGCGCTCACCAACGGTGCAGACGGCGACGCGGTCGTCGTGACCGTCGATCGGGATGGGGGAGGTTCGCTCGACGAGCTCGCCGACCTCAGTCGCGAGCTGTCTGACGCGCTCGACGCCGATCCCGCCTACGCCGACATCGACACCCTCGAGGTCACCTCACCCGGCGTCGACAGACCGCTCACAACCGAACGGCAGTGGCGTCGTGCCGCCGGACGCAAGGTACTCATCGATCTCGCGGGCGACGACGGGCCGACCCGTGTCGTCGGCAGGGTCGGACCGCTCCACGACGGCCAGGTCGACATCGTGAGCAACGACCGCGGCCGTTTCCGAGTCCGCACCGTCGAACTCGACGCCGTCACACGTGCTGTGGTCGACGTCGACTTCTCGCGGCCGGGGGTCGCCGAGCTGCGATTGTGCGGCCTCGACGACGCGCAGATCGCGCAACGTCGGGACACCGTCGGCTCGTAGCGACCGACCATAGAACTCAACCAACAGCCGAAAACTCCATAGCAGCCGACAAGTGAATAGGAGCGCCCCATGAACATCGACATCAATGCATTGCGCATGATCGAGGCCGACAAGGGAATCTCGATCGACACGGTCATCACCGCCATCGAAACCGCATTGCTCACCGCATACCGCCACACCGACGGATTCGCGCCGCACGCGCGCATCGACGTCAATCGCAAGAGCGGGGCGGTCAGGGTGATGGCACAGGAGGTCGACGAGGACGGCACCGTCGTCCACGAATACGACGACACCCCCGAGGGTTTCGGCCGTATCGCGGCCACCACCGCCCGTCAGGTCATCCTGCAGCGTCTGCGTGACGCGGAGAACGAGAAGAACTTCGGCGATTTCGTCACGCACGAGGGCGAGATCGTCGGTGGCGTCGTGCAACAGGACGCCCGCGCCAACGCACGCGGCATGATCGTCGTCCAGATCGGTAGCGACGCCAACAGCGCGGAGGGAATCATCCCGCCCGCCGAGCAGGTGCCCGGCGAGAGCTACAAACACGGCGACCGCATCAAGTGCTACGTCGTCGGCGTCTCGCGTGGTCCACGTGGACCACAGATCACGCTGTCGCGTACCCATCCGAACCTGGTGCGCAAGCTCTTCGCACTCGAGGTACCCGAGATCGAGGATGGCTCGGTCGAGATCGTCGCGGTCGCTCGTGAGGCGGGCCACCGCTCCAAGATCGCCGTGCACACCGGTGTCAGCGGACTCAACGCCAAGGGCGCGTGCATCGGACCGATGGGGCAGCGCGTACGCAACGTGATGAGTGAGTTGTCCGGCGAGAAGATCGACATCATCGACTACGACACCGATCCCGCTGTGTTCGTCGGGAACGCACTGTCGCCTGCGAAGGTCGTCTCGGTGGAGGTGGTCGACGAGGCACAGAAGGCAGCGCGTGTCGTCGTACCCGACTATCAGCTCTCGCTCGCGATCGGTAAGGAAGGTCAGAACGCACGACTGGCCGCTCGTCTGACGGGGTGGCGAATCGACATCCGCTCCGACGCCGACGACGCTCCCGGCGCACCCGCCGGCCAGTCGGGCGGGCCGGGAGCCGGACGGGCGTGATGAGGTCCGGTTGTCCAGTTCGGCACTCGGCGCGCTAGACTGATCGATGGTCACGCGAATGCGGCCGGCTGCCCCCTGTGGAGTTACTTCCGATGGTGGTGACCGGTCCGGTCGGCGGAACGATTCTTCGCAGAGTCATTCTCCGCAAGGTCCGATCCGTATGTGTCTGGGATGTCGGCAGCGAGCCGGTATCGCAGAGCTGGTCCGTGTCGTCGCCCCTACGGGTGCGAGCGGCCCGAGGATCGTTGTCGACATCGCGAAGACCATGCCTGGGCGAGGTGCGTGGCTGCATCCGGTGGCGGACTGCCTGTCCGCCGCGGTTCGACGCAACGCGTTTGCCCGGGCGCTGAGGAGTCCGGGACTGGTCGTAGACCAGTCCGACCTCAAAGAAGTGCTGTTCACCCGCTCGGGAGACGGCACGGACGAGAGCGGCCCTAACGGGCCAGAACAGGTAGCAGAAGACATGAGCACACCGTGAAGTCACCACGATGAGCACGTATCGGACGTAATCCGAGGCCGTGGCGGGCAAGCCGCTCGGCCTCCAAGTGAGGAGAGCAGTGGCAGGCAAAGCCCGCGTGCATGAACTGGCCAAGGAACTTGGCGTAACGAGCAAGCAAGTGCTCGAACGTCTCAAAGAACAGGGCGAGTTCGTCAAATCCGCGTCGTCGACCGTCGAGGCCCCCGTGGCCCGCCGACTTCGCGAATCCTTCCCCGCAGATAACGGGGGAGCAACCAAGAACGACTCCACGAAGTCGGCAGCACCCAAGCCTGGTGCCGCGGCTCGTGACAACTCTGCTGCGCCCAAGCCCGGCGCAGCTCGCCCCGGCCCCAAGCCGGCGGCTCCGAAACCTGCACCCGCACCGACGCCTGCTGCCGCGCAGTCGGCACCGGCTCCTGCGCCTGCAGCCACCCCGGCACCTGCCGCGCCCACTCCGGCGCCGGCACAGAAGTCGACGCCCGCGGCAGCTCAGGCTTCCGCACCTGCGCCGACGAGTCCACGTCCCGGGCCGAAGCCCGGACCGCGTGCGCCTCGCGTCGGAAACAATCCGTATTCGTCTGCACCCGCACCAGCTCCGCGGCCGGCGGCACCACGTCCCGGACCCGGCCAGGGCGGACCCCGCCCCGGTGGCGGGCGTCCCACGCAGGGCCGACCCGGCCAGGGTGCAGGGCGTCCCGGTCCCGGCGGTGCAGGCGCACGTCCCGCACCGGGTCAGGGCGGACCTCGCCCGAATCCGGGCAACATGCCCCCTCGGCCCAACCCGGGTGCCATGCCCAGTCGTGCAGCACGTCCCGACGCAGGTCGACCAGGCCGCGGCGGTGGACCAGGCGGTCGCAGTGGCGGCGGTGGCGGAGGCTATCGCGGTGGCGGCGGAGGCGCGCCAGGCGGAGCGCCGGGAGGTCCTCCCGGAGGTTTCCGCGGACGCCCCGGTGGCGGCGGTCGCGGTCGTGGCGGCGCAGCCGGAGCGTTCGGACGTCCGGGTGGTGCACCCCGTAAGGGGCGCAAGTCCAAGCGTCAGAAGCGGCAAGAATACGACTCGATGCAGGCTCCGGCCGTCGGTGGCGTCAGGCTGCCGCGCGGCAACGGTGAGACCATTCGTCTCGCCCGCGGCGCTTCGCTGTCCGATTTTGCCGACAAGATCGACGCCAACCCGGCATCGCTGGTCCAGGCGCTGTTCAACCTCGGCGAGATGGTCACGGCGACCGAGTCGGTCAACGACGAGACGCTGGAGCTGCTCGGCTCCGAGATGAACTACAACGTCCAGGTCGTCAGCCCGGAGGACGAAGATCGCGAACTCCTCGAGAGCTTCGATCTCTCCTACGGTGAGGACGAGGGCGGCGAAGAGGATCTCGAACAGCGTCCGCCGGTGGTCACCGTCATGGGTCACGTCGACCACGGCAAGACCCGACTGCTCGACACCATCCGTAAGGAGAACGTGCGCGAGGGCGAGGCCGGTGGCATCACCCAGCACATCGGCGCCTACCAGGTGAACACACACCTCAACGGCGACGATCGACTGATCACGTTCATCGACACCCCTGGTCACGAGGCGTTCACCGCCATGCGTGCCCGCGGTGCCAAGTCGACCGACATCGCGATCCTCGTGGTCGCCGCCGACGACGGCGTCATGCCGCAGACGGTGGAGGCCGTGAACCACGCGCAGGCAGCAGACGTGCCGATCGTGGTCGCGGTCAACAAGATCGACAAGGAAGGCGCCGATCCGTCGAAGATCCGCGGCCAGCTCACCGAGTACGGGCTGATCCCCGAGGAGTACGGCGGCGACACGATGTTCGTCGACATCTCGGCCAAGCAGGGCACCAACATCGAGCAGTTGCTCGAAGCTGTGCTGCTGACCGCCGACGCGTCGCTCGATCTGCGTGCCAACCCCGACATGGACGCTCAGGGTGTCGCCATCGAAGCGCACCTCGATCGTGGTCGCGGACCCGTGGCGACCGTGCTGGTTCAGCGCGGAACGCTGCGTGTCGGCGACTCCGTGGTGGCAGGCGATGCCTATGGTCGTGTGCGACGCATGGTCGACGAGCACGGCGATGACGTCAACGAGGCCCTGCCTTCGCGACCCGTCCAGGTCATCGGCTTCACGTCGGTGCCGGGTGCAGGTGACAACCTGCTCGTCGTCGAAGAAGATCGCACCGCCCGGCAGATCGCCGACCGGCGCAACGCGCGCAAGCGCAACGCGCTGGCCGCACGTAGCCGCAAGCGGATCAGCCTCGAGGACCTCGATTCGGCGCTGAAGGAAACCAGCCAGCTGAACCTGATCCTCAAGGGCGACAACGCAGGTACCGTCGAGGCGCTCGAAGAGGCGCTGCTCGGTATCGACATGGGCGACGAGGTGTCGCTGCGCGTCATCGACCGTGGTGTCGGTGGCGTGACGGAGACCAACGTCAACCTGGCTGCAGCGTCGGATGCGATCATCATCGGCTTCAACGTCCGTGCGGAGGGCAAGGCCACAGAGCTCGCCAACCGCGAGGGCGTCGACATTCGGTACTACTCGGTGATCTACCAGGCCATCGACGAGATCGAGAGTGCGCTCAAGGGCATGCTCAAGCCGATCTACGAAGAGGTGGAGCTCGGCCGCGCCGAGATCCGCGCCATCTTCAAGAGCTCGAAGGTCGGCAACATCGCCGGTTGCTTGGTGCAGTCAGGCCTCATCCGCCGCAACGCCAAGGCTCGTCTGCTTCGCGACAACGTCGTGGTTGCCGAGAATCTCACGATCTCGTCGCTGCGACGCGAGAAGGACGACGTCACCGAGGTTCGCGAAGGCTACGAATGTGGTCTCACGCTGACGTACAGCGACATCAAGGTCGACGACGTCATCGAGAGCTACGAGTTGCAGGAGAAGCCGCGCGACTGACGCGCGGATCGTCGAACACGCTCCCCTTCCGGGGTCTGAGGGCACTTGGTGCCTGACGGCCCCGGAAGGGGAGTACGTTCCTCACTCACAGTGCGTGCTTCGATTCTGGAGGAAGGACACCCCATGGCTGACCCGGCACGGGCACAGCGAATGGCCAAACGGATCTCGTCGATCGTGGCGTCGTCGATCGCCCACGACATCAAGGACCCGCGGCTGGCCCATGTGACGATCACCGATACCAAGGTGACCAACGACCTGCATGATGCGACGGTCTTCTACACGGTCATGGGCGAATCGATCGATGCCGAACCCGACTACGAGGCCGCTGCCGCGGGACTCGCCAAGGCGACCGGAATTCTCCGCTCGAAGGTCGGCGCCGGAACCGGCGTGCGCTTCACCCCGACGTTGACTTTCGTCCTCGACACCGTTCCCGATGCCGCGCGCCACATGGAAGAGCTGGTGGCGCGCGCACGCGCCAATGACGAACTCGTCGCGCGCCAGGCGAAGGAAGCGCAACCCGCCGGTGACCCAGACCCGTATCGAAGCAAGGACGAAGACGGCGAGGACGGTTCACGCGAGTGACCACTGCCTCCCCTGCGGCGATCGCAGATGTCCTCGGCGGGGCGTCGGCGGTGACAATCCTCTGCCATGTCCGACCCGACGCCGACACCATTGGTAGCGGACTCGCGCTGGGACTTGCGTTGACGACACGAGGCCTCGACGTCGAGGTCTCCTATCCCGGTCCCGAGAGCCTGCCCGTGGCCCTGCGTGACCTGCCTGGGGTGCGGGAGCTACTCGTCGAACCGGACGCACTCAAGGGTCACGACGTGACCGTGTCGGTCGACGCCGCCGGACCTGATCGGCTCGGCGATCTGGCCGCGGTCTTCCAGGGCGCGGTCACGTCGGTCGTCGTCGATCACCACATGTCCAACGGGGGCTTCGGTGACCTCGACTTCGTCGACCCCGACGCGGACTGCACCGCGGTGCTGGTCCTGCGACTCATCGACGAACTCGACGTTCCGCTGAACGCCGACATCGCGACGTGTCTGTACGCGGGTCTCGCAACAGATACCGGATCGTTCAAATGGGCGCGCTCCGACTCGTTTCGGGTCGCGGCGCGACTACTCGACAGCGGAGTCGACGGTCGGCGGTGGAGTCGGGCGCTGTTCGACACGCACCCCTTCTCGTGGCTGTCGATGGTGGCCGGGGTGTTGGCATCGGCGACGTTCATCCCGGACGCAGCCGACGGTGCGGGACTCGTCTACGCCGTCGTCGATCACGCCGCGATGGCCGGCATGAGCTGGGAAGAGTCCGAAAGCATCATCGACATCGTGCGAACCACGGCAGGCGCCGAGATCGCGGCGGTGTTCAAGGAGATCGAACCGTCGAGTTGGACAATCTCGTTGCGGTCGAAGGCATCGGTCGATCTGGTTCCGATCGCGCGTGCACTCGGCGGCGGTGGGCATCGACACGCCTCCGGGTACAGCGATATCGGGAGTGCGCAGGAGGTCGTCGACCGGCTGGTGGGGTTGCTCTGACCGAGCCCGCCCGACAGGCTGACGCCGGGGCGACCGCCCCGGACACGGGGATACGCCGCATCGCGGTGTTGTCGGTGTCGGCGCTTGCGGTGCTGACCGCGCCGCCGCTGTATCTACTCCTCGACCTCGCCGTCGTGGGGCGCCTCGGCGGCGACGAACTGGCCGCGCTCGGCGTCGGCGCTCTGGTGCTCTCGGTGATCAGCACCCAGCTCACCTTCCTCTCGTACGGAACAACAGCGCGGTCGGCTCGGCGCTTCGGTGCGGGCGACCGCGCGGGCGCGGTGGGAGAGGGCGTGCAGGCGACGTGGATCGCGCTCGGCGTCGGTGCGGTGATCGTCGCCGTGATCTATCCGCTGGCGCCGTGGGTGATGCGACTCATGGTCGGCACCTCGAGTCCGGATGCGAGTCACGTTGCGGCGGAAGCAACTTCGTGGTTGCGAATCGCATGCTTCGGCGTGCCACTCATTCTCGTATCAATGGCAGGCAACGGCTGGATGCGTGGCGTCCAGGAGACCCGTCGACCGGTCGTGTACGTCGTGGTCGGCTTGTCGATCGGGGCCGTGCTTGTGGTGGGGTTGGTCCACGGGCTGTGGTTCTTCCCGCGGCTCGGTTTGCAGGGCAGCGCAATTGCCAACGTCGTCGGACAATCGATTACCGGTCTACTGTTCGCGACGCGACTCCTGCGCGAAGTGCTCCCCGAGGGCGGGCGCCGCGCGCTGCGTCCTCGGTGGGCGGTGATCAAAGCCCAACTAGTGATGGCGCGCGACCTCGTGGCGCGCAGCCTCTCGTTCCAGGTGTGCTTCCTCTCGGCGGCTGCCGTCGCGGCCCGCTTCGGGGTGTCCGCCGTCGCTGCTCATCAGCTGACACTTCAACTGTGGGAGTTCATGTCGCTGTTCCTCGACTCGGTGGCCATTGCGGCTCAAGCGTTGGTCGGCGCCGCGCTCGGGGCGGGCGCGATCACAGCGGCTCAGAACGTGGCTCGCAGGGTGACCGTCGTGTCGGTGGTGGCTGCGTCGGCAATGGCAGGGGTCTTCGCCATCGGCGCCGGCGTGCTGCCGAAGCTGTTCACGAGCGATGCCAGGGTGCTCGACGCGATCGGCACGCCCTGGTGGTTCTTCGTCGCCATGCTGCCGATCGCGGGTGTCGTGTTCGCGCTCGACGGTGTGCTCCTGGGCAGCGGCGACGCCGCGTACCTACGAACTGCGACGTTGGTGGCCGCGCTCGTCGGATTCCTACCGCTGATCTGGCTGTCTCTGGCGTTCGACTGGGGATTGGCCGGCATTTGGACGGGTCTCGTGGTGTTCATGGTGATTCGCATGCTGACCGTCGTGTGGCGGATTCGGTCGGGACGGTGGCAGAAGGCGGGCACAGAGCGGTAGTGAGCGCGTGTGGTCGATGGCCGGTCAGTGCGGCGGCCATTGGTCGGCGCGGGAGTTGGCCGCGTCAGACGCGGGTGTTCGGTTCGTTGAGGATACGTGCCTTCTCTGCTTCGAACTCGGCGTCGGTCAGCACCCGCCGCTCGCGTAAAAGGCCGAGTTCCTTCAGCGCGTCGATACGTGAAGCCTCTGGCGACCAAGGCTGTGCAGGCGAGTGCGGACCGGGCTGAGGCGCGTCAAATGCGCCGTGACCACCCGTGCCCCTCCACGTAGCAGGGGCGACAGTTCGACGTCGTGTCGCCGATCCGATCGCATCGAAGACCCACATGCTCACCAGCGCGATGGTCAGGAAGAGCATGAGGAGCAAGGCGTCGACAACGAACTGGGCCCATCCCGTGTGGAATGTCCACCTGATCCCGGAAGCCCAATACCACGGTGAGTGCTCGTAGGCTCCCGCAGGAATCGAATTGAGGGTCACTGACGTGTATGCGGCTGCCGAGAACACCTCGATCACAAGGAAGAGCGGAACCGCGACAGTCATTCCCGCCCACGAGACAGGGTGGCGACGGCGCGAGATGGCCCATCCAGCGATCACCGCGAAGCAGAACAAGAACCCGGAGAGAACTGAGAGGAGGTAGCCCGCCACTGGATCGAGGTCAAGTCCGTGATGCTCGACCGACTGTTCGCCGGAAGGGAGGTCATGGTAGATGCGGTACGAACTCGCCAGAATGGCGGCGATGATCCGCTGAAGAATGAACATGAGCGAGACGGTCGCCCCCGCGGCGATGGCACGCCTGCGGGTTCGGGCCGCGGCGACAACCACCACGGTGAAGCAGATCAGGACCACCGTCGTCACGACGTATCCGCTCCATCGTCGAGATCCCGTGGTCGACGCCGGAGTCCATCGGCCCACGAACACCGCGTAGAGCAGGAACAGCCACACCAGTGCGAGTCCGCCGAGGACGACCGTCGTGATCAGTGCCTGCGTCGTCGGGGTCCCCCGATTGCCCAGGCGTGTCCGTGGGGTGCTGGGGGGAGGTGCGAACCCGGTCGGTTGCACGAAGTTGTCGGCCACGTCAGGCATGCTCTCATATGCCAGGTCGCCGACCTTGCTGCGCTGTCCGGGTGCGCCGCAGGTTGGGGACGCAGCCATCTGGCACGATGGATCCTCGTGGCTACACTCTGGGCGATCAGCGATCTTCATGTCGCACACCGCGGCAACGAGAGCATCGTCGACCAGATCCGACCGTCGGCTCCCGACGACTGGCTGATCGTCGCGGGCGACGTGTCCGAACGCACCGACGACATCATCGACACCTTGCGCCGCCTCAAGGCACGTTTCGACACCGTGATCTGGGTGCCGGGCAACCACGAGCTCTACACGACGGCCAAGGACCCGCTGCAGATCTTCGGCGTGGCCCGCTATGACTACCTCGTCCAGGCGTGTCGCGACATCGGGGTGGTCACGCCGGAAGACATCTACCCTCTGTTCGACGCAGGCGATGGCAGCGAGCCCGTCCGCGTCGTCCCCATGTTCCTGCTCTACGACTACACGTTCCGCCCGGAGGGCACCTCGACGGCGCTGCAGGCGCTCGCTGTCGCGCGGGAACGCAACGTGGTGGCGACAGATGAGTTCTTGCTGTCCGCCGAGCCGTACCCGACCCGCGACGCATGGGGAAGAGCCCGCATCGAGTCGACGCGCAAGCGCCTCGAGGCGCTCGACCCGTCGGAGAAGACCATCCTGATCAATCACTGGCCGCTGCGGCGCGAACCTACCGACGCGTTGTTCTATCCCGAGTTCGCGCTGTGGTGCGGCAGCGAACTCACCGCCGACTGGCACACGCGGTTCAACGCCGCGTGCAGCGTCTATGGACATCTGCACATTCCACGCACCACCTGGTATGACGATGTGCGGTTCGAGGAGGTGTCGGTCGGATATCCGCGCGAGTGGAAACGGCGCGGCCTCCCCGAGCCTCTGCTACGCCAAATTGCACCCGATCCCGGTGTGCGCGAACAGGATTTACCCGATCACGGCGCGCGCTTCAACCTGCCGCCCGATTATGCCGAGCGTGCCCGCGAATTCGCCGAACGGGTGGCGCAGCGTCGAGCACAGCGAAGCTCGAGTAAGGGAAGCTCGGGTCAGACAAGCTCGCGTCAGGAGGGCGACCAGTGATCGAACGACTGCTGCCACCCGGCGTTGCCTCCGCCGAATCCTTCGGCGACCCACCGGGTCTCGAGCCGATGCCCGCCGAGGAATCGCTGATCTCGCGTGCCGTCGAGAAGCGTCGTCGGGAATTCATCACGGCGCGTCATTGCGCCCGTCAGGCGCTCGGCCAGCTCGGCATCGAGCCGACGCCGATCATGCGGGGCGACAAGGGAATGCCGTTGTGGCCGAACCAGATCGTCGGAAGCCTGACGCATTGCGACGGATATCGTGCCGCGATCGTCGCGTACGCGATGGGCGTCAGGACACTGGGAATCGACGCCGAGCCGCACGACGTGCTGCCCGACGGCGTGCTCGAGCACACAAGCATTCCTGCCGAACGCGACGTCATCGCGCAGCGGCCGTCGGGACTGCACTGGGATCGACTTCTGTTCTGCGCCAAAGAGACAACCTACAAGGCGTGGTTTCCGCTGACCCAGCGTTGGCTCGGCTTCGAGGATGCCCACATCACGTTCGAGCAGACAGCGGAGAATATGGGGACCTTTCGCTCCCGAATCCTGATCGACGGCTCGGTGATCGACGGGGGAACACCGATCACGGAGTTCTCCGGACGCTGGCTGGTCGACGACGGCTACATCACCACGACGATCGTGATGAGCTGACGTGGCTGACTCATCGATCGAGAACGCCGGATTGGTCATCGTCGACAAGAACGAGGGCATCACCAGTCACGATGTGGTCTCTCGTTGCCGAAAGCTGTTCAACACCAGACGAGTTGGTCATGGGGGAACACTCGATCCGATGGCGACCGGCGTGCTCGTGGTCGGTGTCGAGCGGGCTACAAAACTGCTGGGATTGCTCGCGCTGACCACCAAGTCGTACACCGCCACCATCCGCCTCGGAGCCGCAACCGACAGCGACGACCGCATGGGCGAGATCATCTCGAGCGCCGACGCATCGTCGATCACGGACGAACAGATCGCCGCGACGGTCGCGACACTCACCGGCGATATCGAGCAGGTGCCTGCCAAGGTGAGCGCCATCAAGGTCGACGGTAAGCGCGCGCATGCGTTGGCCCGAACCGGTGAGGAGTTCGAACTCGCCGCGAGGCCGGTCACCGTCTCACGATTCGACGTGTTGGCCCGCCGCGACGAGGGGGAGTTCGTCGACCTCGACGTCGTCGTCGACTGTTCCGCAGGAACCTACATCCGCTCTCTCGCACGCGATCTCGGCGCCGCGCTCGGAGTCGGGGGACACCTGACCGCACTGCGGCGAACCGCGGTGGGGCCGTTCACGCTCGAACACGCACGAACACTCGAACAGTTGGCGGAGCGCCCCGAGCTCAGTCTCACGATCGACGAGGCGGCACTGATCTCGTTCCCGCACCGCGACATCGACGACGACGAGGCCGAATCCATCAGTCAGGGACGGTGGTTGACCCCAATCGGACGCAAGGGCATCTACGTGGTCGTCGACCCCGCTGGGCAGGCCATAGCGATGGTGCAGGAAAAGGGGCGTCGGGCGAGCTCTGTGATGGTCGTCCGGCCGGCAACTCTGCGATAGCGGCGACGCGGGACCCTCGACGCCGTCAGTGCTCGGCGACGAGGAAGATTGCGCGAGCGGCGATGTCGCCGAGCACGATCGGCTCGGCGCCGTCGATCGAGATCGAGATCGTGCCGGCGAACGGGCGTTTCTCGGAGACGTGGACCACGCAGTCCAAGGCGACTCCGAGTTGGTCGAAGTAGCGGAGTACCTCGGGATCGGTGTCGGAGATCCGTGCGATTCTGCCGCCCTCGCCGGTGTCGAGGTCGGCGAGTGAGAACGCCTCCGGGGCAGGTATCGAGCCGTCGACACGGGGGATCGGATCGCCGTGGGGATCGCGGTCGGGATGGCCGAGTTTGGTGTCGAGACGTGCCATGAAGCGGTCGGACATCGCGTGCTCGAGGACCTCGGCCTCGTCGTGCACCTCATCCCACCCGTAGCCGAGTTCGCGGACGAGGAACGTCTCGATCAGGCGGTGGCGCCGCACCATCAGCACCGCGGCCGCTCGACCCTCGTCGGTGAGGGTGACCGCGCCGTACCGCTCGTGGGAGACGAGACCCTGATCGGCGAGCTTGCGGATGGCCTCCGACGCCGTCGACGCCGACACACCCATCTTGTCGGCGAGCATCTTGGTGGTCACCTTGACCTCGGCCCACTCCTGGCTGGTCCAGATGACTTTGAGGTAGTCCTGGGTGACTGTCGACAACTCGGCCACGGACGTGTCAGGACCGGCAGCTCGGGTTTGAGGCATGAAACGAGCTTAGCCCCGCCTACCCACGCCGAAGCCCCGTGGCCGACCGAAGCGACGCCATCGCGGGGTCGACAACTGTCGTTGGTGTGACGGCATGCCGCGATTCACTGTGCGGACGTGCGTGATTCACGATGCGCGCTCTGATCGGCGTCGAGCGGGCGCGGGTGCTGGTTCACCGGCGTCGGTCGCCGTAGGCTGGTCGGCGTGTTGCGATGGCGAGGTCTGGACGAGGTGCCCGCGGATTGGGGCAGGTGTGTGGTCACCATCGGCGTGTTCGACGGTGTCCACCGAGGACATGCGCAGTTGATCCACGCCGCGACCTCCGCTGCGGCCGAGCGCGGCATTCCGTCGGTGTTGATGACGTTCGACCCGCACCCCGCCGAGGTGGTCCGCCCCGGAACGCACCCACCACAGTTGACGACGCTGACTCGTCGGGCCGAGTTGGCCGAGGAGTTGGGGATCGACGTGTTCTGCGTGATGCCGTTCACCCCTGAGTTGGCGTCGCGGTCGCCGAAGGACTTCGCGCACAACGTTCTCGTCGAGAGTCTGCACGCCGCTGAAGTGGTGGTCGGTGCAAATTTCACGTTCGGGAAGAAGGCTGCGGGCAACGTCGAGAAGCTCACGGAACTCGGGCAGCGTTTCGGATTCGAGGTGCAGGCCATCTCACTGTTCGGCGAGCACGCGGTGACCTACTCGTCGACCTACATCCGCTCGTGCGTTGCGGCGGGCGACGTCGAGCGCGCGGCGGAAGCACTCGGACGACCCCACCGTGTCGAGGGCGTGGTGGTTCGTGGTGACGGACGTGGGCGCGAATTGGGTTATCCCACAGCCAATGTCGCACCCCCGATGTACGCGGCCACTCCGGCTGACGGGGTGTACGCCGCGTGGTTCACGGTCCTCGGGCCCGGACCGGTTGTGGGCCAGGTGATTCCGGGCGAGAGCTACCAGGCCGCTGTGTCGGTGGGTACCAACCCGACGTTCTCCGGGCGTACGCGGACTGTCGAGGCATTCGTCCTCGACACCACGGCCGACCTCTACGGTCAGCACGTCGCCGTCGACTTCGTCGACAGAATCCGCGGCATGGAGAACTTCGACAGCATCGACGATCTGCTGACCGCGATGAGCGGAGACGTCGACAAGACCCGAGGCATTCTCGCCGCGAACCAGAGCGGTTCGTAAGTCCAGAGCGCCGGGGGAAACACAGGGTGGTCCGTGCGACCGGGCGCGATTTGGGCTGGGACCTGCGTGGTTGGTAACCTGGCATGTCGGTGCCGCTGCAGTCCGCGGTGGCGCACCGAATCAGCGTTGACGATCCCGGGTGGGATTGCCGCTGGTCACAGATGACGCGGGACTGAAATACAGGAGTACCTCCATGGCATTGACTGCCGAGCAGAAGAAAGAAATCCTCACCGAGTACGGCCTCCACGAGACCGACACCGGCTCACCCGAGGCTCAGGTCGCGCTGCTGACCAAGCGCATCACCGACCTCACCGAGCACCTCAAGGAGCACAAGCACGATCACCACAGCCGTCGTGGTTTGCTGCTGCTCGTCGGCCGTCGCCGTCGCCTGCTCAAGTACGTCGCCAAGGTCGACATCGCACGCTACCGCTCGCTGATCGAGCGCCTCGGCCTGCGTCGCTGAGCGACCCTGAGCCGCGGTCGCTCAGCGACACACGAACTAAACGGACCGGTCGTCTCCCACGTGGAGGTGGCCGGTTCGTCGTTTTTCGGTGTTGTCTTTCGGTGTCGTCGTTTCCTGGTCTCAGGGGCCACGATGATAGGCTGATAAGCGGAACGTTGCAGATTTGTGTGCTCACACACATGTCGCAGAGTCAGATCGGTCCTCGGTAGTGGCCGCCGGAATCGCCAGATGATTCCGGCCGCTTCGATCGAAGGCCGTCTGAGCACCCACGGGTCGCACCAGGGCGACCCTGGCATGCAGTGGCCATTTCGCGCGATGTTCTGGGCCGGTAGTGGCGCTACGCGCGCCCCGGTGCGCGAGTTCATTCGCGCAGTTCATCGGGAGCGCACGTCAGTCTGTCGCTCCTGGTCCCAAATCCGCATATTCGGGTCGCTATGAGCGGCCACCACCACGGTCGCGTCGAATGCGACCGGCACGAAGGGATTCATAGCCCACATGACAGATGTCACCACCACTGAGGTCGTCGAGGAGTTCGACGACGCGATCACCGAGGCAACCGCCGTCATCGACAACGGCAGCTTCGGCACCCGCACCATCCGGTTCGAGACCGGACGTCTCGCCCTGCAGGCGGCCGGTTCGGTAACCGCCTACCTCGACGACGAGACCATGCTGCTGTCGACGACAGCGGCGTCGATGCACCCCAAGGAGCACTTCGACTTCTTCCCCCTCACCGTCGACGTCGAAGAGCGCATGTACGCCGCGGGACGCATTCCCGGGTCGTTCTTCCGCCGTGAGGGCCGTCCGTCGACCGATGCCATCCTGACCTGCCGTCTGATCGACCGTCCGCTTCGTCCGTCGTTCGTCGACGGTCTGCGCAACGAGATCCAGGTTGTCGTCACCGTCCTGAGCCTCGACCCCAAGGACCTGTACGACGTCGTCGCGATCAACGCGGCATCGGCGTCGACCCAGCTCGCGGGCCTGCCGTTCTCCGGCCCCGTCGGTGGCGTGCGTGTCGCACTCATCCCGACCGAGGAGAACAAGGCAGGCCAGTGGGTGGCGTTCCCGACCGTCGAGCAGCTCGAAGGTGCCGTATTCGACATGGTCGTCGCCGGCCGCATCGTCGGAGAAGGCGATGACGCCGACGTCGCGATCATGATGGTCGAGGCCGAGGCAACCGACAACGTCATCGACATCGTCGCTGGCGGCGCGCAGGCACCGACCGAGGCCATCGTCGCCGAGGGCCTCGAGGCTGCCAAGCCGTTCATCGCTCGTCTGTGTGAGGCGCAGAAGTCGCTCGCCGCGGCCGCTGCCAAGGAGACCGGACAGTTCCCGCTCTTCCCGGCGTACGAGTCCGACGTCTACGACGCCGTCTCGGCTGCTGCCACCGAGCGCCTCTCGCAGATCCTCACCATTCCGGGCAAGCAGGAGCGCGACGAGAAGACCGACGAGCTCAAGGCCGACATCCTCGCCTCGCTCGGCGAGCAGTTCGAGGGTCGTGAGAAGGAGATCGGCGCGGCATACCGCTCGGTCACCAAGAAGCTCGTGCGCCAGCGCATCCTGACCGACCACTTCCGCATCGACGGTCGTGGCATCACTGACATCCGGTCGCTCTCGGCAGAGGTTGCCGTGATCCCGCGTGCCCACGGTTCGGCACTGTTCGAGCGCGGCGAGACCCAGATCCTCGGTGTCACCACACTTGACATGGTCAAGATGGCGCAGCAGATCGACTCGCTCGGACCCGAGACGTCGAAGCGCTACATGCATCACTACAACTTTCCGCCGTACTCGACCGGTGAGACCGGTCGCGTCGGATCGCCCAAGCGTCGCGAGATCGGCCACGGCGCGCTCGCCGAGCGTGCCCTCGTGCCCGTGATCCCGAGCGTCGAGGACTTCCCGTACGCGATCCGTCAGGTCTCGGAAGCGTTGAGCTCCAACGGTTCCACCTCGATGGGTTCGGTCTGTGCGTCGACCATGTCGCTGCTCAATGCCGGTGTGCCGCTGCGCGCTCCGGTCGCGGGTATCGCGATGGGCCTCGTGTCCGACACCGTCGACGGCGAGACCCGCTACGTCGCGCTCACCGACATCCTCGGTGCCGAAGATGCCTTCGGCGACATGGACTTCAAGGTCGCGGGCACCAAGGACTTCGTGACGGCGCTTCAGCTCGACACCAAGCTCGACGGCATTCCGTCGAAGGTGCTTGCCGGTGCATTGAGCCAGGCCAAGGATGCGCGTCTGACCATTCTGGATGTGATGGCCGAGGCCATCGACGAGCCCGACGAGATGAGCCCGTACGCCCCGCGGATCACCACCATCAAGATCCCGATGGACAAGATCGGCGAGCTGATCGGCCCCAAGGGCAAGACGATCAACGGCATCACCGAGGACACCGGCGCCAACATCTCGATCGAGGACGACGGCACCGTGTTCATCGGTGCTGCCGACGGCGTGTCGGCACAGGCCGCGATCGACAAGGTCAACGCGATCGCCAACCCGCAGCTGCCCAAGGTGGGCGAGCGATTCCTGGGCACCGTGGTGAAGACCACCGCCTTCGGCGCGTTCGTGTCGTTGCTGCCTGGCCGCGACGGTCTGGTGCACATCAGCAAGCTCGGTAAGGGCAAGCGCATCAACAAGGTTGAGGATGTCGTCAAGGTCGGCGACAAGCTTCAGGTCGAGATCGCCGACATCGACGAGCGTGGCAAGATCAGCCTCGTCCCGGTCGACGACAGCGACAAGTCCGGCAGCGATGCGGAGAAGTCCGACGACAAGGCTTCGGCAGACGCCTGATCTGCTGACGCCGCGGAGCTCGCCGCGAGAACTCGACGGCCCGTCGTCCACAATGAAGTGGACGACGGGCCGCCGTCGTCCGTAAGGACACGTTCATATGTTCGCGAGAAGTTCGGTGAGGGGAGCGACCATGGCGGAGGATGAGCGGGGTGGTGACGCTACCAGGGTCGGTGTCGTCGCAGACAAGCTCACCGTCGCGCACCGGCGTGAACCTGCTGGATCGGTCGACAACACCGTCGAGAGTCTCATCCGGTCTGCACCAGTTGTCGGCACGGCCGATATGTCGGTCCAGGAGGCGGCGCAACTGATGACCGAGCGCAACCGCGATCACGTGCTGATCCCGTTGCGAGACGGCGGTCTCGGAGTGCTCACGGACGCGATCATCCGTGAGCGAGTGGTGGCGGCAGGCGCATCGCTCGATACCCCGGTGACAGAGCTGATGCAGCGTCGGGCAACTGCGGTCGCGCCGCACGTCGCAGCAACCGATGCGCTCACCACGATCCTCGAGAACGACCTGACGGCACTGCCCGTCGTCGATGCGAAGGGAGTGGTGCGCGGCGTTGTCGCACCGTCAGACTTCGTGGCAGCGCCGGGAGGGCCGAGTGTTGCTCTGCGCGAGCAGATCTCACGTGCGCGCGACATCGTCGAAGTGCAGGAGCGTGCGTCTCGGGTGCCCTACCTGATCGCTGATCTGGTCCGTCGCGAGCAGCCGGCGCATTCGGTCACCACGATGGCATCGCTTGTCATCGATGCTGTGGTGCGTCGCGCACTCGAACTCGTCCTCGCCGCGCATCCCGAGCTGGACCCGACGAAGTTGACGTGGATGTCGTTGGGCAGCAACGCTCGTCGGGAGACCGTGCTGAGTTCCGACATCGACTCGGCAGTCTCGTTCTCCGACGACGTCAGCGACGAGCAGGTGCAGGCCTATCGAGTGGCCTTCGGCGAGGTCGACACTGTGCTCCGCGGAGCGGGCATGGCCGTCGACGACAACGGCGCGATTGCCTCGATGCCGTTGTTCTCGCGTACTCACGCGCGCTGGCGCGCGGCAGCGGAACGGTGGCTCGCCGAGCCGCTGGAGAACAAGGGCATGATCCTCACGTCGCTATTGATCGACGCTCGTCCCATTTGGGGCGATGAAGGGCTCCCGGCGGTCGGCGAGGTGTTCGCCGACCTTCGACGACATCGGGGAACGCTGAATCTGCTGCTGGCGGAAGCTCTTGCCACCAGAGCGAAGATGCGGTCGATGCGTGATGTACTGACCCGCCGTGGCGACGACTTCGACATCAAGCAGCATGCGATCGGTCCCCTGGTGAACTTCGCACGCTGGGCGGCATTGTCGGTTGGGTCGCCCCAACTCGATACACGCGGTCGGTTACGCGCCGCGTCGGGAACCGAGTTGTTGTCGGACGACCAGGCAGACACCTTGATCGAGGTCTTCGAGATCCTGCAACGAATACGCCTCAATTATCAAGTCGCACAGTTCGATCGGGGTGAGGACGTGAGCGACGTGCTGGACATGAAACGGTTGTCGCCGCTCGACCGCAGCATGGTCGCGCAGGCGGTACGCGAGGTTGCAGGAGTCCAGCGCCGAGCCGCCAACCGCGCGCACTATCTGCCGGTAAGTTCGGTGTAGTGAGGTCTGTGACAAGGGGTCGCGCGCGGTGTGTCTGATTCTGTTCGCCGTCGACGCCGTCCCGAAATACGAGTTTCTCCTGGCCGCCAATCGTGACGAGATCTATTCGCGACCGACCGAGGGGATTCACCGGTGGGGCGATGCCCCGATCATCGGTGGTCGTGATCTGACTGCGGGCGGCACGTGGATGGGTGTGTCGACGACGTTGCCGCGACGGATGGCAGCGGTGACCAATGTGCGCATCGGCGAGCCGAAAGTGCTGCCGGGCAAACGATCGCGCGGCGACCTGCCCGTCGATTTCCTCAACGGCGAGGCAACTCCGCGGGAAGCGGCGAAGCATCTTGTGCAACACGCCGACGAGTACGCGCCGGTCAACCTGCTTGTCGCCGACGGCGTCGACGTCTGGTGGGCGACGAACGCTCCCGTACCCGACGCCAGAGCTGTGCCGCCCGGCTGGCACGGACTGTCGAATGGCGTGCTCGACAGCGACTGGCCAAAAGTGACCGACGGTGTTCGACGATTCCAGCAGGTCGCGGCCGACTCGGACGGGCTGCCGGAGGACTACCTTGCGATGCTCGACGATCGGAGCCTGGCCGACCCTGCTCGGCTGCCCGAGACGGGCATCGATCCCGAGCGTGAGCACCAACTCTCGGCGATGTTCGTCGACATGGATGGCTATGGCACCCGGGCGTCGTCGGTGCTGCGCATGGGACGCGACCGCCATGGCGACCTGACCGAACGTCGGTTCCTTGACGGCGAGCCGGTGGAGACGTCCACGTTGCGGTGGTGACGCGAGATGCAACCGCCGGGCCCGAGACGATCTCGGGTCCGGCGGTCTCGCGACGGAGGTCGTGGTCAGTTGGCGGCGAACGGATTCTGCTCGGCCGGGATGTCGAGCGCTGCGCCGACCTCGGCATTGAACAACGCGCCCGCGTGGGTGCTCAGGCCGCCTGCGAGTGCGGCGTTGTCGGCCAGCGCCTTCTCCCAGCCCTTGTCGGCGAGCTGCAGCACGTAGGGGAGCGTGGCGCCGGTGAGCGCCTGCGTCGACGTACGCGCGACGGTGCCGGGCATGTTGGCGACACAGTAGAACACGGTGTCGTGCACGGTGAACGTCGGGTCGTCGTGGGTGGTGGGACGTGAATCCTCGAAGCAGCCGCCCTGATCGATGGCGATGTCGACGAGCACCGCGCCCGACTTCATCTGCGCGACAAGGCTATTGGGGACGAGCACGGGCGCCTTCGCGCCGGGGACGAGGACCGCGCCGATCACCAGGTCGGCCTGCTTGACGGCCTCGGCGAGTGCCAGCGACGTCGAGTAGCGGGTGTGGACGCGGCCGCCGAAGCGTGCGTCGACCGCGCGTAGTTTCGCGATGTCGAGGTCGAAGACGGTGACCTGTGCGCCCATACCCATCGCGATGGTCGCGGCATTGACGCCACTGACACCCGCGCCGATGACGACGACGTCGGCGGGCTCGGTACCGGGGACGCCGCCCATCAGCACGCCGCGGCCGCCTTCGGAACGCATGAGGTGGTAGGCGCCCACCTGGGGAGCGAGTCGGCCTGCGACCTCGCTCATCGGGGCGAGCAGGGGAAGCGAGCCGTCGGCGGCGCGGACCGTCTCGTAGGCGATCGACGTGGTGCCCGACGCGAGCAGCGCGACGGTGCAGGGGCGGCTGGCCGCAAGGTGCAGGTAGGTGAAGAGCGTTTGGCCCTCGCGCATGAGTCCGTATTCGGCCTCGATCGGCTCTTTGACCTTGAGCAGCAGGTCGGCCTGCTCCCAGACCGCGGCGGCGGTGTCGAGGATCTGTGCGCCCGCGGCCTTGAAGTCGGTGTCGTCGATGGCGGAACCGAGGCCTGCGCCCGCCTCGATGATCACATCGTGGCCGCGCTTGGTCAGCTCGGCGACGCCGGCGGGCGTGATGGCGACGCGGTATTCGTGGTTCTTGATCTCGGTGGGGATGCCGATACGCATCGGGTGCTCCTCGGAAGTGTTGGGGTGTGGTCATGTGCTGCGCGGCGGAGGCGCTGCTCTGCGCTGAACACCTACAAGCGTGAAGGAACGTCGAATAGTGCACAATGTTGATGAGGAAAGTTCTGTAATTTGCGGTTAAGGGTGAAGAATCGTCAGATCGAGGAGTTGTGATGGCCACCACGCCGAAGGATGTTCGGGCAGTCGAGCTCGACGCGACCGATCGTGAACTGCTGCGCGTCCTGCAACTCGATGCGCGCATCCCCAATAGTGAGCTCGCGGCACGGGTGGGGATCGCGGCGTCGACAGCACACGGACGTCTCCGACGGCTCGTCGACACCGGTGTGATCCGCGGATTCTTCGCCGACGTCGATCCGGCCGCGGTGGGACGGCCGTTGCGGGCGATGGTCGCCGTGAGCCTGCAGTCGGATGCGCGTGGGCAGATCCGGCAGTTCGTCGGCGAGATCGCACAGCGAGACGAGGTGATCGACGTCTTCTTTCTTGCGGGTGCCGACGATTACCTTCTGCACGTCGCGACCGCCGACACGGAGGCGCTGCGCACGTTCGTCGAGATGCTCAATGCCAGACGCGAGGTCGCAGGGACCACGACGTCGCTGGTCTTCGACCACCAGCGTGGCGATGCGCCGATCTACTGAGGGTCGGCACGAAAGTGCCGCCCACTAGACTCGGACAGGAAAGTTCGACCGAGCACGCGAGAAGAGGGAGCACCGATGAGTGACGAGATCAGGGTGGGCGTATTCGGCAGTGGGGGCAAGGTCGGGCAGGCCATGGTCGACGCTGTCGAGGCCGCCGAGGATCTCGTCTTCACCACGGGCGTCGACAAGGGCGACGATCCTGTTGTCTTCGTCGACACGGACACCTCCGTCGTCATCGACTTCACGCATCCGAGCGTCGTCATGGACAACCTGAAGTTCCTGATAGAGAA
>NZ_DLSO01000002.1:0-5051 GCF_002500165.1 Gordonia sp. UBA7860
CCTATCCGTGCACCAGGCCCAAGTGTCAATCCGCTCAACAAGGAATCACTCAGTGTCGATATCGAGTGGCTCACCTACCACCACCAGGGTGCGTCGCCACCTTCCAATCAACACGGACCGCGAAACGCGCCTTCCAACAACGTCTTCGGCGGATGGTATGCCACGAAACACGACTTCGACTACACCACGCCCAAGCACGACGTCTGCGCAGACACCCCCATCGACCGCGGCCACACACCCACCCCCGGCTGGCCCACCACCACGACCGGTGACTATGACCCGCTCAGCCACACTCCTGACTGGCGCCAGCCTGCTGATAGCCCTGACCGCCTGCACCACAACACAACCGGCAACCACCCCGATATCGCCGTCGCGTGACCCCGGCTACCAACGCCCCGCCAACGTCCAATGGACCGATCACTGGAACCCCACCCCGGCAGTCGATCTCATCAGCGCCGACGGCACCTTCATCCGCGCCTTCATCGAAGCCCAGGACGTAGCGGTGCTCAGTGGTCGCGCCGCCGCTGGTTCCTACCCCGGTTTCACCGACGCCGACCACGTTCCACACCATTCCCGTTACTACGATTCTTTTCCCACACCTGCCTACACCGGATTCTCCTCACACACCATCATCCGACTCGACAACACCGGCCCCGACACCTACATCGCCACCGTCTGCCGCCGCGAAAGTGTCAACCCCCTCAACGAGGAATCACTCAACGTCGACATCGAGTGGCTCACCTACCACCACCACGGCACGCCCCCACCCGCCAATCAACGCGGACCGCGAAACGCCCCTCCAGACAACGTCTTCGGCGGCTGGTACGCAACGCAATACGACGTCGACTTCACCACGCCCAAGCACGACCTCTGCACAGACACCCCCATCAACCGCGGCCACACACCCACCCCCGGCTGGCCCACCACCACAACCGGTGACCTATGACCTCCGCGTCCGATGAGCCCTTCGCCCGGTTCGTGACACCCGACATGCTCGCGGAACGTAAACGGAACGACGCGGCTCTCGACGAACGCCTGCGCGCACAGGCCGCTGCACTGCGCGCACGCCCCGCGAGCGCACCCGTGCCTACCCAGACTCGCGACCTAGACGTTCTCTGTACCGACGAAATAGCACGCCAGGTCGAGTACAAGCGTCGGCTGGCCATCGCACTCGACGACGAATGCCAACGCAGTGTCGACGCTCAGATTTTTGGAATCAGCCCAGAACGCCGAGCAGAGGTTGCATCGTACGTGCGCTCGGAGTTGCTACGCGAGCTGCGAGCGCACCTCGCTAGAAATCCACATCTGAGCGAAGACGAGGGCTAGCTGCTAGCCGGTGGCTAGCCGAGCCGGTGCCGTGCCGACACCAGGCGACGACCGACTCGACGCGCGATATTCGCTGCGCGCGTCTGCAATCGAGCCGCGGTCTCGGGATAGGGCATCGTCTGCGCGATTCCTGCAATCGCGTCGAGCGAGGCGTCGAGAATCTGGTCCACTGTCGGCGGCTGGGCGTCGTCGCCTGCCATCGTGCTCACCGAAAGATCCCCGAGATTACCGGTCACGGGATACCCCGCCACGCGCACAGCCTCGATCATCGTCTCGGCTTCGTCGGCCGCCCACGCACGCTGTTCGCTGGACAGCCCCCGTGGAGTGCCGCCGGTCTGTGCGAACAAGACCTTGGCGATGATGTGACCTTTGACGACGCGCTCGTACCGATCCCACTCGATGTCGTCGGGCTGTAGGCGCGAGTTCAGCCGTCGCAGCAGCTCGGCCTGCGCCGCCGAGAGTGACGTGTTGTTGTTGGGAACGTCGATGGTCATCGGCGTCGGATCGACGTCGAGCACGGACAGAAATCTGTCCCACAACGACGATGCGTTCGTTCCCGGCTTCGCCACGGTGACCAGGTGAGCCCGTTCCGGCCCGACGAACTTGGCCCACCGTCCGAGGATGCCCACGTAGTCCTGGAACTCCCAGAAGGGCTCCTCCTCCATGTCGCCACCCCACGACCCCGTTCGACGTGGCGCGTGCCGCCGCACCGACGTCACGAAGTCGTCGAACGATGCCAGACGCTGGTTCTTGACGTTCTCCTGCCACACCGAGGGCAGTTGGCGGGCCAGATCACGAACGGTCACGACCACGTGGACTTCGTCGGCGAAGGACAGGTCGTTCACCATCGACTCGATCTGTTCCTCGCGCGCCGTCGCGAACAACTCGTGCGACACCAGCGACGTCCCCGGCCAAGCACGCATCTGCGAGACCATCGTCGACCACCTTCCGGCGAAGGCCGGGTCGACCCAGTCGAGATACCGACTGGGCTGTAGGTGGGTTGCGGCGTGAAAGTGATCCGCCATCTCGTTTCCCGGGTAGAGCAGCCCGGAGTGACGAAAAGCGAGGTCGCGGTTCCACCACAGGCGATCCTGGAGATGGGTGGTGCCCGTCTTGGGTAATCCGACGTGAATGAAGACAACTGACATGATGGGTCGAGTTTAGTTGTGCTCACGCACACATCCGCGAGCTCGACACATGCTGTGAGTATTCACAGCAGATCGGTGGGAGACGCACGATCGAGCGCGAGCAAACGCCTGCGGATTTGGGGCCCCTGTTTCCGGCTGGTAAAGTAGACCGCTGTCGCAGAGTCGACGGCGGACACGTGCTGTCCACCCGTTTGACCTGCTCAGGAACACCCAGCAACAGCAATCACCAACAACTGATAGGTACACACGCGTGGCAAACATCAAGTCCCAGGTCAAGCGCAACCGCACCAACGAGATCCGTCGGCAGCGCAACCAGTCCGTGCGCTCTTCGCTGCGCACCGCGATCCGCAGCTTCCGCGAAGCTGTTGACGCCGGCGACAAGGACAAGGCCGCCGAGCTCGGACAGTCGGCAAGCCGCAAGCTCGACAAGGCCGCCAGCAAGGGCGTCATCCACGCCAATCAGGCAGCCAACAAGAAGTCGGCCATCGCTGTGGCCGTCAACAAGCTCTGAGGTAGCACTCTCCGGCGTCAGCCGGAGCTGAACGAGTCAGAGCGCGCACCCGCGACGCGCCCCGTGCACACGGGAGCACGCCGGATCGCAGCGCCGACCGTTCCCCTGTCGAGACAACTCACCCCGGCGACTTCCACGCGGTCGCCGGGGTGAGTTGCGTCGTCGCGCACGCTCCGGCTTCTGAGCGGTTCAGTCCTGCGAACTCAGCCCAGCACGCTTCAGCGCCGACGCGACGTCGGGCGCAACGATGCAACAGCGTCGACCGCATGCAGAAGCGCATAGTCTGCGTCGGCGGCCTGTCCCTTTACATCTCCGTTGAGTCCGGCAACCACCACGACGGCCTGCGCGATCGACGGCGAATCCCATGCCCGTGCCTGCGACTGCACCTTCTTGACACGCGACGGCGGCATGCCCAACTCCGACGCAGCCGCGTACTGATCCATCGAGCCGATTCCGCGTACGCGAGCTATCGCGTGCACCGCCTCGGCGAGCGCATCAGCCAGCAGTACTCGCGGCACCCCGTGGTGCACCGCCCACGCCAAGGACTCGAGCGCTCCGGCCCGATCACCGGTGACGGCTTTGTCGGCGACCTCGAATCCCGTGACCTCCGGGCGCCCCTGGTAGTAGACGCGCACCGCGTCGCGGTCGATCTTCCCGCCGGTGTCGGCAACGAGCTGACTGCACGCCGCGGCAAGCTCACGAAGCTCCGCACCGACCCCCTCGACAACCTGCTCGACGACGTCGGCGCTGACCTTCACGCCGAGCTCACGAAACTCCTTGCGGACGAAGTCCATTCGTTCCGACGGCCAGCGCGGCGCAGTGCAGTCGTGTTCGACGGCACCGGCCTTGCGGAGTTCGCCCACCATCGACTTCGTCCGGCCGCCGCCGGTGTGGATCACCATCAGCGTGATGCCGTCGGGAAGCTCACGAGCCGCCCGCGTGATCAGCGCTGCGGGCTCCTTACCCGCCTCTGCCGCCGACTCGACGACAACGACGCGGTCTTCGGCAAACAACGACGGACTCAACAACTCGGCCAGTTCGTATTCGCTGACGTCGCCCGCGCGCACACGCGTCACCGGGATGTCGGCGCCTGCGTGGTGGGACAGCTCGCTCGTCACACCCGAGATCACACGTCCGGTGAGGAAGTCGTCGTCTCCGAGGAGCAGATGCAGGCGATCGGTCACGCCACTCATGGTGCCAGAACGCCCCGACAACCCCGACGACGCACCGGACACCTTCCCTACTACCGGTCGCACCCGTCCCTCCGCCGACCGTGCGTCTCGTTCCGCCGCCTGTGCGTACGACGCCGCACCCACCCGATCGAGCGTCGATTCACCAACGCCGCACCCAGGACCGTGAACGCCATGACGAGCACCATCCCGGCAAGCCCGTCAGGTATTTCGATTGCCGCCCAACTCAATCCACCGAGCACCCGCGCCACGGTGATCATCCACCACAGCTCCGGCGACATCGCGCGCAGTAACACTTGGGCAACCACAGCCCCCACCTCTCCGGCGAGCCCGATCAATGCGGCGAGTGTTCCCACCACACTGATCACTCCGACGACCGGCGCCACGACGACGTTGGCCAGAATGGAGACCACGTTGAACGTCCCGCTGATCATCGCGATCAGCGGCGCCGTCACGACCTGCGCAGCGATGGCGATAGCCAGCACCTCGGCCGCGACAGGCGGGATTCTCCACTCGCGCAGCATGTCTCGGATCGACGGCGCGATCAGCACGAGTCCGGCTGTCGCCACGACCGACAACGCGAACCCCGGCGCGCTCGCAAGCTCCGGCCACCACAGGAGTCCCCCGATCACGGCGACACCGAGCGCGGGCACCGCGCGCGCACGTCGCGTCGACAACAACGCGAGCAGACCGACTCCGCCCATCATCGCCGCGCGCAGCACACTCGGCGACGGCCGTACCAGGACGACGAATCCGACGATGACGATCACCCCGCTGACAGCCGCCACCTTCGGTGACCCGCCGATCAACCTGATCAACGCAATCGCTGCACCGCAGGTCAGCGCGAAATTGGCACCCCTCATTGTCGTATAGGGG
>NZ_DLSO01000002.1:5138-5614 GCF_002500165.1 Gordonia sp. UBA7860
CCCCTCATTGTCGTATAGGGGTTGTAATGTTCGGCGGCGTGAGAGCAATCATCTACTGCCGCGTCTCGTCCGACCCTCGCCAGCGAGGGAAAAGTGTCACGGAGCAGGAATCCGATTGTCGCGCAGTCGCTTCCACACACGGTTGGGATGTGGGCGAGGTCCTGGTGGACAACGATCGTGGAGCCTCACGGTACTCGCGAGGTCAGCGACCCGCCTACGAACGGCTCGCGCATATCCTCGCACCCGGCGACGTACTCGTCACGTGGGAGGCATCCCGTGCGCAACGCGACCTCGCGGCCTACCTCGAACTCCGCGAGCTCTGCGCCTCCCGGGGCGTCCTCTGGTGCTATAGCGGCAAGATCCACGATCTGAACGCGGGCGACGACCGCTTCGTCACGGGCCTCGACGCACTCCTCGCGGAGAAGGAAGTGGAACAGACGCGGGAACGGGTGTTGCGGGCCGTGCGGGCGAACGCC
>NZ_DLSO01000002.1:5771-6420 GCF_002500165.1 Gordonia sp. UBA7860
CGGGCCGTGCGGGCGAACGCCGCCGCGGGGAAGCCTCACGGAAAGCTGCCGTACGGCTACATGATTGTGCGGGACCCCGTGACGGGTGAGTCCTTGGATCGCGTACCGGATCCCGACACCGCGCCGATCGTGCGGGAGATCGTGAAACGCGTCCTGGATGGTGATTCGCTGTACGCGTTGTGCAAGGAGTTGAACGAGCGCGGTGTCCCGGGGCCGCGCCCGAAACGCGACGGCAGTGTCGCGCCGTGGATTTCCGTCACGATGCGCAAGATCATCGACTCCCCCACCTACGCGGGTCTGCGGGTGCACAAGGGTGAGGTTGTGGGGAAGGCCACCTGGGAACCGTTGATCTCGCTCGAGGAGCACGAGCAGATCCTCGCGTTGCTCGCCGATCCGGCCCGACTCACCCAGCGCGGATCGGAGCCGCGGTGGTTGTTGTCGGGGATCGCGACGTGCGGTGTGTGTGGTGGACGGATGAACCGTCAGCGTAACCGCAACTACGACACGTACATCTGTCGTGAGCACTCTTGCGCGGCCCGCAAGATCGAGACGGCCGACGCGTATGTGGTGGAGCACGTGATGCGTTACCTCGAGAATCATCATCTCGCCGACAACCTCGGTTCGCAGGACGACGAGTACGCCGCGGCGG
>NZ_DLSO01000002.1:6576-7633 GCF_002500165.1 Gordonia sp. UBA7860
ACGACGAGTACGCCGCGGCGGTCGAGGAGGTGCGGGTGCTGCAGCGGCGGCTCGACGCGTTCACCGATTCGGCCGCCGACGGCGACGTCACGCCTGCGGCACTCGCACGCATCGAGGCGAAGCTCCGTCCGCAGATCGAGGCGGCGGAGCGGCGGGCTCGATCGTTGATTCAGTCGCCGATCGTGGCGCAGATGGTGGGTGCGGGAGCGCGTGAACGGTGGGAAGTGTTGTCGATACGGGATCGGCGTGAACTGATTCGTGCGCTCGTCGACGTCCGGATCATGCGAGTCGGGGTCGGTCGCCGGTCGAAGGCGTCGCTGTCGGAGGGGTTCGAACTCACCTGGCGGTGATGTCGCCGCGGAGTCGGCGGAGTCGGTTGACGAGGATCGGGTTGTGCGCCAATGCGTCTTCTCGGTCGAGGAGGTTGTTCACCTTCTGCCAGAAGCGGGTGACGGTGATGCCGAATTCGGCGCGGATAGCGTCGGCGTGGCTGCCGCGCGCCCGCCAGTGCTGGTCGGCGAAGTCGAGGAGTCGGCGGTCGGCATCGGTGAGGGTCATCCTGCGTTGGGCCCCATGAGGCATTGCGGGTTGTCGCAGTCGCCATCGCCGACGGGCGCGTCTTTGTCGATCATCCCGTCACCGTTCTTGTCCCACTCGGGTGGGAGTCCGTTGTTGAAGTCGTGGTTTTCGCCGGGCACCGTTCCGCGCGGATATTCGGTCGTGGGCTCTGCTGTTGCGGGTGCCTGTTGTTCGGCGGTCGGCTCCGGTGTCGCGGCGTCCGGCGTGGTGGTGGCCGGCGTCGGGGCGGGCCCCAACACCTTCGCTGCACCGCCGGGAAGCTTCCACTCGATCCGCTTCCCGTTGACCTTGTAGCCGATCGCGACGGGCCCACCCTTCTCGGTGCCGACGGGGATGTCGAGTGTGGTGGCGCCCTTCGCTTTCGAGTTCGGCGGAAGGTCGATGATGCTGGTTTCGCCGTCGCAGTTCGTGCCCGCGAGGTCGTCGTGGAGTTGCGAGATCGTGAGGTTGTCCGCGATCTCGCCGTCGGGCGCGACGA